>NZ_JBZGBY010000002.1:0-277967 GCF_059159975.1 Cellulosimicrobium sp. BMG9.22
CACCCCGGCGACCGCCCGGGCGCCGGGCTGGGTTGGTCGGGCGGCTCGCCCCGGCGGACTGCCTACCGGGTGCTGGGCCGGGCGGGTCGGTCGGCTCGCTCCCACGCGGGGCACCGGGTTCGGTGTTGTCGAGAAGTGAGAATCGACCGCTAGAACCCGCCCGCGATTTCGGGGCCGTTTCTCACTTCTCGGCCTCGCGAAAGGGGGCGACGTCTGCTCAACGCCCGGCCCACCGCCGTCGTCGGCCGACTACGAGGCTCTACCTCGGCCGACCAGGGCTCTACTTCGGCGGCTCGGAGCCGCGGCCTACCGCCGCCCGGGTGAGGTGGTGGCTGAGCGGGTGGGGCGGCGTCGGATGCGAAGGGCGTCAAGGCCGCGCTCCACAAACCCACACCCGACAGACCACGGCGACGGCGCGGACAGCCCGAGCACCGACGCCGCCCCGCACGCGGACCCGTCCACGAGCGGCCCGGGCGGTGACCTGCCCTCCGCGTCAGTCGCTCACTCCGTCGGGGCCGACGACGGCGCCGTCGGGGACGCGCGACGAGCCGCCCGGGTCGGCGAGCTCGGCGTCGCCCGTGACCGTGACGCCCGACCCGAACGTCCAGTCGCCGCGCACCGTGAGCGAGCGCGCGGAGCGCAGGGACGGGGTGCCGTCGTCGAAGCGCGCGTCGAACCCGGCGATCGTCTTGTAGAACGCGGGGTCCAGGTCGACGAGCGGGGCGTCGGTGCGCGCGACGAACCGGTAGGCGTCGTCGAGGTCGTAGACGTCCGAGCGGAGCACGAGGAGGTCGTTCGTCGTCTTGACCGGGAGGAAGCGCGAGCGGTCGACCTCGATCGCGACGGCGCCGTCGAACACCTCGACCGCCGCGCCCATCGCGGACTCGATCTGGACGACCTCGGGCGAGCCCAGGTCGGTCGGGTCGACGGTCTTGGTGTTGCGGATCAGCGGCAGCTCGAGCACTCCCCCGGTCCGGTCGAGCTCGGCCGCGAGCGCCTCGAGGTCGAACCAGAGGTTGTTGGTGTTGAAGTACTGGTGGCGGCTGATGTCGGAGGCAGCGTCCGTGTCGGCCTGGGGGGTCTGGGCGGTCTCGCGCAGGACGATGCGGCCGTCGCTGCGGCGGACGACGAGGTGCCCGCCCTTGCGGTCGGCGGGGGTGCGGCGGGCGACCTCGGCGGCGAAGGGTGCGCCGGTGGAGGCGAACCAGCCGGCCATCTGGGCGTCGGGTGCGGCGCCGAGGTTGTCGGAGTTGGAGACGCTGGCGTAGCGGAAACCGGCGTCGAGGAGGGCGCGGAGGGCGCCGGAGGCGTAGAGGGCGGTGTAGAGGTCGCCGTGCCCCGGGGGGCACCACTCGAGCTCGGGGTCGGTGGGCCAGTCGACGGGGGTGAGGTCGGTGGCGAGGAGCTTGGGCTCGCGGTTCTGGAGGAAGTCGAGGGGAAGGTCGGCGACGGGGAGGTCGTCGTAGGGGGCGAGGGCGGCAAGGGTGTCGGCCTGGGTGCGGAAGCTGTTCATGAGGAGCAGGGGGAGGCGGGCGCCGGTGCTGCGGCGTGCGGCGCGGACCTGGCCGACGATGACGTCGAGGAAGGTGAGGGGGTGGTCGCCCTCGGCGGAGCGCTGGGGGTCGGAGTCGCGGACGGTGAGGAGGGACTTGGCTCGGTCCATGCCCATGGAGGTGCCGAGGCCGCCGTTGAGCTTGATGACGGCGGTGCGTTCGAGGGCGGCGCGGGCGTCGTCGTCGGGGTCGGAGAGGTCGGCGCGGCGGGTGACGTCGGTGAGGGGTTCGACGTCGGCCTCGGGGATCATCCCGGTCTCGCCGGACTCGAGGAGCCGGTAGAAGCGGGTGAAGACGTCGATCGCGGCGGGTGCCACGCCGGCGTCGCGCATGCGGTCCTGTGACTCGGTGAGGCCCTGGCTGCTCATGCGACCGATGCTAGGTGGGAGGCCGCTGCGGCGCCCCCGTGCGCGGGGTGTTACGCGGGTCACACGCCTACGGTGGTGGGGTGGGCTGGCCGGGGTCCTGGTTCTGGGCGGGCGACTACGACGTCGCGCGCGAGGTGCTGCAGCGAGGTGTCGCGGCGGTCCTCGCGGTGGCGTTCCTCGTGGTGGTGCGCCAGTGGCGTCCGCTGCTGGGCGAGCGGGGTCTGCTCCCGGTGGCGGCGTACGTGGCGCGGACGTCGTGGCGCGACGGTCCGAGCGTGCTGCGGTGGCGCTGCTCGGACCGGTTCGTGGTGGGTCTCGCGTGGTGCGGGGTCGTGCTGGCGGCGCTGCTCGTCGTCGGGCTGCCGCAGCGCGGGCCGTGGTGGGTGGTGATGGTCGCGTTCCTCGCCCTGTGGGCGGGCTACCTGTCGGTGCTGAACGTGGGGCAGCGGTTCTACGGGTTCGGGTGGGAGTCGTTGCTGTGCGAGGTGGCGTTCCTCGTGGCGTTCCTGGGTTCCTCGGGCGATGGGGCCGCTCCCCCGCTGCTCGTGCTGCTGCTCGCACGCTGGTGCCTGCTCCGGGTGGAGCTGGGCGCGGGGCTCATCAAGATCCGCGGTGACCGGGTGTGGCGCGACCTCACGGCGCTGTACTTCCACCACGAGACGCAGCCGCTGCCGGGCCCGTTCTCGTGGCACGCGCACCATCTGCCGCGGTGGTGGCACCGGGTCGAGGTGGCGGGGAACCACGTGACGCAGCTCCTGCTGCCGTTCGCGCTCTTTCTGCCGCAGCCGTTCGCGAGCGTCGCGGGCGGGGTCGTCGTGCTGACGCAGGCGTGGCTCCTGGTCACGGGGAACTTCGCGTGGCTGAACTGGTTGACGATCATCCTCGGGCTGGGTGTCGTGAGCGACGGGTCGTGGGCGGCGCTGGGGTCGTGGCTGGTGCCGGCCCTCGGGAGCGGTGCGTTGCCCGACGGCGCGGGCGGGGCGGGAAGTCCGCCCGCCCTGGCGGTGGTCGTCCTGGCGGCGACGGTGCTGCTGCTCGTGCTGAGCGTGCGCCCCGCGCTCAACCTGGTGGCGCGGCGCCAGCTCATGAACGCGAGCTTCGAGCCGTTCCGGCTGGTGAACGCGTACGGCGCGTTCGGGTCGGTGTCGCGGCGGCGCGACGAGGTCGTGCTGGAAGGCTCGACGGCGCGGTCCCCCGGCCCGCACGACTGGCGGGAGTACGAGTTCCCCGGGAAGCCGGGCGACGTGTCGCGACGGCCCCCGCAGGTCGCGCCCTACCACCTGCGCCTGGACTGGCAGATGTGGTTCCTCGCGCTCGGGTCGTCGGGGGTGCGCTGGTTCGAGGTGCTGCTGCTGCGCCTCCTGGAGGCCGACCCCGCGACGCTGCGGCTCCTGCGCGCCGACCCGTTCGCGGACGACCCCGCCGGCCCGGCTCCGCGCTGGGTACGGGCGCGGTTGTTCCGCTACCGGTACACGACGCGCGACGAGCGGCGGCGCACGGGCGACTGGTGGGTGCGCCGCGAGCTCGCGGTCCTCGTCGACCCGGTCGACCTCGCGCGGCTGCGCGCGCTGCTCGGACGGGACGCGTGATCCGGTCCGTGCGCTGGGCCGCGACCGCGGGCCGAACGGCTACTCGAAGCGCGACGGGTCGCCGGCACCGACGCGCACGACCTCGGCGACGCTGTCGGACCAGTCGACGACCGTCGTCGGCTCGCTGCCCCGCTCGCCGCCGTCCACGACGGCGTCGATCACGTGGTCGAGCTCCTCCTTGATCGCCCACCCGTCGGTGAGCGCCTCGGTCGATCCGGGGAGGATGAGCGAACTCGACAGGATCGGCTCACCCAGCGCGGCGACGATCGCCTGCGCGACCGTGTCGTCCGGGATGCGGACGCCGACGGTCTTCTTCTTCGGGTGCGCGAGGCGGCGCGGAACCTCGGACGTGGCCCGCAGGATGAACGTGTACGGGCCGGGCGTGGCGGACTTGATCGCGCGGAACGCCGAGTTGTCGACCATGACGAACTGGCCGAGCTGCGCGAAGTCGGCGCACACGAGCGTGAAGTGGTGCCGGTCGTCGAGGTTCCGGATGCGGCGGATGCGGTCCGCGCCCTCCTTGTCGTCCATGCGGCACCCGAGCGCGTACCCGGAGTCGGTCGGGTACGCGACGAGGCCGCCGTCCTCCAGGAGCGCGACGACCTGGGAGATCACGCGCGGCTGCGGGTTGTCGGGGTGCACGTCGAGGTAGCGGGCCATGGCCCGAGCCTAGGGCGCCAGGTGCCCGACCACGCGCCGCAGCTCGGCCGGGCTCGCGTTGCCGCCCGAGCACACGACGCCCACCCGGCGACCGGCGAACCGCTCCGGGTCGGCGAGCACGGCCGCGAGCGCCGCCGCGCCCGCGCCCTCGGCGACGGTGTGCGCGCCGGTGAGGTAGAGGGCGGCCGCCCGGTCGATCGCGTCGTCGTCGACGAGGACGAAGTCGGTGAGGTGCTCGCGCAGGACGGCCTGGGTGAGGGCGAAACCGGTCCCGGTGGCGAGGCCCTCGGCGCGCGAGGTGTTGGGGCGTGCCAGCAGCTCCCCGGCCCGCCAGGAGTCGTGCGCGGCGGGCGAGCCGGTGGCCTGGACGGCGATGACGTCGAGGTCGGGCGCGAGGGCGTGGGCGACGAGGCACGCGGCGGCGGCGCCGCTGCCCCCGCCGACGGGCACGACGAGCGCGTCGAGGTCCGGGGCGTCGGCGAGGAGCTCGAGGTAGGCGGTGGCGACGCCAGCGACGAGGAGGGGCTCGTTGGCGGCGCTGACGAGGCGTGCGCCGCTGTCGGCCGCGAGCGCCGTGGCGTGCTCGCGGGCGTCGTCGAACGTGCTGCCTGCAAGGACGAGGCGGGCGCCGAGGTCGCGCACGGCGTCGGCCTTGGTGGGGTTGGGGTCGGTGGGCATGACGATCGTGCAGGGCGTCGCGGTGGCGCGGGCGGCGTACGCGATCGCCTGGGCGTGGTTGCCGGTGGAGAACGCGACGACGCCCCGCTCGCGCTGGGCGGGCGCCTGGCGCAGGAGGAGGTTGAGCGCGCCCCGGACCTTGAACGCGCCGGTCGGCGCGAGGTTCTCGTGCTTGACGACGACGCGTGCCCCGGTGGCGCGGTCGAGCGCGGCGTAGACGCGCGCAGGCGTGGGGTCGAGGTGTGCGGCGAGGAGGCGGCGGGCGTCGAGCACGTCGCGCATCGTGGGCGATGCGAGCGCTGCGGACGGCGGGCGTGCGGACGGCGAGGATGCGGGGTGCCGAGCGGGTGCGGGAGCCATGCGTCCACGGTGCCCCGGTGCGACCCATAGGTCCAATGCCTGTTCTCTGTGAACACATCGGCGTTGTCTATGCTCGGTCCCATGGACCTGACTCGGCTGCGTGTGCTGGCCGCGGTCGCGCGCGAGGGGTCGGTGACCGCGGCGGCCCGGGCGCTGCACTACGCGCAGCCGTCGGTGAGCCATCACCTGGCGCGCCTGGAGGCGGAGGTCGGGGTGCCCCTCCTGGAACGGCAGGGGCGCGGGGTGCGGCTCACGGCGGCGGGAACCCTGCTCGCGGCGCGCGCCGAGGAGATCCTGGGGCGCGTGGGCGCGGCGCGCGACGAGCTCGACGCGCTGGTCTCGCTCACGGCCGGGCGGGTGCGGCTCGCGGCGTTCCCCTCCGCGCTGGCCACGCTCGTGCCCGACGTCGTGGCGCGCCTCGCGCGGGACCATCCGGGCCTGGGCGTAGGGCTGGTGGAGGCCGAGCCTCCGGAGGCGCTGGACGCGCTGCGGCGCGGCGCGGTGGACGTGGCTCTGGTGTTCGAGCACGACCGCTCGCCCGTCGACACGGACGGGCTGCGCGTGACTCCCGTGCTGGCCGAGGAGCTGTTCCTGGTGCGCCCGGAGCGAGACGGCGCGGGGTCCGACGTCGCCACTTCCGGGTCGGACGACCCGTCGGACCTGGCGCCGCTGGCCGACGCGAGCTGGATCGCGGGCTGCGAGCGCTGCCGCGCCGACCTGGTGGGGCGGTGCGAGCGGGCGGGCTTCACCCCGCGGATCGCGTTCGAGACGGACGACTACGTCGCGGTGCAGTCGCTCGTGGCGTCGGGGGTCGGGGTCTCGGTGCTGCCCGCCCTGGCGCTGCGTGCGCACCGCGACCCGCGCGTCCGCACGCATCCTCTCCCCGGTGCGGCGCGCCGAGTGCTCGCCGTCACGTACGGGGAGCGCCCCTCCCCCGGTGCGGCGGCCGTCGTCGACGGTCTCGTGCGGGCAGCGGACTGATCAGCGCGGCTACCCGACGCACCCTCAGCCGGGGAGCACGACGGCGGGCGCCGCGAGCACGAGCAGGACGACGCACACGCCCGCCACGGCCATCGAGAGCGCGAACGGTGCGCGGCTCCGAGGGCGCACGAGACCGATGGCGCCGGCTGCGACGGAGAGCCCGACGGCGGCCGCGCCCAGCGTCCAGACGACGGCGCCCGGCGTTCCCGGAGGCGCCAGCACGACGAGGACCGAGGCCGCGCCGAGCAGCACGGGCGCGACCACGGAGCTCGTGCGCCGTCCGAGCCGGTGCGGCAGCCCTCGCACCCCGGTCGCCGCGTCGTCCTCGAGGTCCGGCAGTGTGTTCGCGACGTGGGCCCCCACCCCGAGCAGCGCCGCGGCCGCGACCGCCCACGGCGCCGGACGGCCGTCCCCGGGGGCCGCGAGGACGACGAACACCGCGAGCAGCCCGAACGACACCGCGTACGGGAACCAGGACCACCACGTCGCCTTGAGCGCCGCGTTGTACGACCAGGCGCTCGCGACGGCGACCACGTGCACCAGGCCGGGCACCACACCGGTCGCCAGCGAGAGCACCGCGCACACGACGAGGGCCGCGAGCGCCGCGCCGCGCAGGGTCGCGGGCGTGACCAGGCCCGCGACGACGGGCTTGTCGGCGCGGCCCACGGCGAGGTCGCGGCGCGCGTCGAGCCAGTCGTTGCACCACCCGACCGAGAGCTGGCCCGCGAGGACGGCGAGGGTGACCAGCGTCGTCGTGCGCGCCCCGGCACCGATGCCGGCCGAGAGCGCGGCCGCGAACGCCGTGACCATGACGGTGGGCGGGAAGTGGCTCGCGACCACCAGACCCCGCACCCGCCCGAACGCCATGGCCGCAACCTAGCCCGCCGGGCGCGCGCCCGCCCGGGAGCCCCGCCCCCGCGCGGGCTCACCAGGCCGGTGGGACGATGCGGGCATGTCGCGCCTCGTCGCCGTCGGGACCGCACTTCCCGACCACGCATACCACCAGGACGAGATCTCCCGGGTCGTCAGCGAGCTCCTCACCGACGATCCGGTGCGGCGCGCGCTCACGCGGCGCCTCCATGCGAACGCCGGTGTGGAACGGCGCAGCCTGGCGCTCGACCTCGGTGCCGCCGGCGGTCTGACGTTCGGGGCCGCCAACGACGCGTTCCTCGAGGAGGGCACCGTCCTGGCGGAGCGGGCGTGCCGGGCGGCGCTCGCCGACGCCGGGCTGGACGCGCAGGACGTGGACCACGTCGTGCTCACGACCGTCACCGGCGTCGGTGCCCCCACGATCGACGTGCTGGTCGCCGCGCGCCTCGGGCTGCGGGCCGACGTGCGGCGCACGCCGTCGTTCGGGTGGGGCTGCGCCGGGGGCGCGGCGGGGCTCGCGCGCACGGACGACCTGCTGCGCGGGCGTCCGCGCGACGTCGCGCTGCTCGTCGCGGTCGAGCTGTGCTCGCTGACCCTGCAGCGCGGCGACCCCTCGACCGCGAACCTCGTCGCGTCCGGCCTGTTCGGCGACGGGGCCGCCGCCGCGGTCCTCGTCGGCGACGAGCACCGGCTCGCCCGGCGCCCCGGCCGGCACGGCGCCGCGCGGCAAGGAGCACGCGTCGTCGACTCGCGCTCCCACCTGCACCCCGGGACCACGGGCGACCTCGGGTGGCATGTCGGCGACACCGGGTTCGAGATCGTGCTGTCCGCACGGCTGCCCGAGCTCATCGGCGCGCACCTGCTGGGCGACGTCAAGGCACTGCTCGTCGAGCACGACCTGGAGCCCGAGCACGTGGCGGCGTGGGTCGTGCACGCGGGCGGGCCGCGCGTGCTGGACGCCGTGCGCGACGCGCTCGGCCTCGCCGAGGAGGACCTCGCGGCGAGCCGGGCGTCGCTGCGCGACGTCGGGAACCTGTCGTCCGCGTCCGTGCTGCACGTGCTCGCGGACACCCTCGCCCGCGCCGACGCCCCGCCGGGCGCGCCCGCGGTGCTCATGGCGTTCGGTCCCGGGGTGAGCACCGAGCTCGTGCTGCTGCGTCTCGACGGCGAGCCACGACCCTCTCCCGGGCACGGTCGCGATCCTGTGCCCGGGCCGACGAGAGGACGGGCCTCGTGAGCCTCGCCTGGTACGTCGTGCTCGTGGGCGCGACGGCGATCGAGCGGCTCGCCGAGCTCGTCGTGTCCGCGCGCAACGCGCGGTGGTCGTTCGCGCGCGGCGGGGTCGAGACGGGCCGGGGCCACTTCCCGGCGATGGTCGCGCTGCACACGGGCCTCCTGGTCGCGTGCGTCGCGGAGGCGTGGCTCGCCGACCGCCCGTTCCTGCCGTGGCTCGGCTGGCCCATGCTCGCGCTCGTCCTCGCGAGCCAGGGGCTGCGCTGGTGGTGCATCGCGACGCTCGGGCCGCGGTGGAACACGCGCGTCATCGTCGTGCCCGGCCTGCCGCTCGTCGCCCGCGGGCCCTACCGGTGGCTGCGGCACCCCAACTACGTCGCGGTCGTCGTCGAGGGGATCGCGCTCCCGCTCGTGCACACCTCCTGGGTCACCGCCATCGCGTTCACCCTCGTCAACGCGGTGCTGCTCGCGCGCTTCCGCATCCCCGCCGAGGAACGCGCGCTCGGGCTCGTGGCGCGCAGCTCCGCGTCGTGACGCCGCGCGTCGAGCCGCCCGTCGGGGTGCTCGTCGACGTGCTGGTCGTGGGTGGCGGGCCCGTCGGTCTCGCCGCCGCGCTCCACGCCCGGCGCGCCGGGCACGACGTCGTGGTGGTCGACCGGCGCGGCGCCCTCCTCGACGGCCCGCTCGACAAGGCCTGCGGCGAAGGGCTGCTCCCGGGCGCGCTCGCCGCCGTGCTCGACCTCGGCGTCGACCCACCCGGGCACCCGCTCGCGGGCATCAGCTACCGCGACGCCACCCGCCACGCGGACCACGCGTTCGCGTCCGGCCCGGGTCGCGGCGTGCGGCGCACGGCCCTGCACGCCGCGCTGCGCGAGCGCGCCGTCGCCGAGGGCGTCGTGCTGCGGCACGCGACCCTGCGCGGCCTGCGCCAGGACGAGACCGGCGTCGACGCGGACCTCGACGGCGACGACGGACCCGTGCCGGTGCGCGCCCGTTGGGTGCTCGCGTGCGACGGCCTGCACTCGTCGGTGCGCCGCCTCGTCGGGCTCGACGCCGGCCCGGGCCGTGCCCCGGCCCGCTTCGGTCTGCGCACGCACTACCGCGTCGCGCCGTGGTCCGACCTCGTCGAGGTGCACTGGGCGCCCCACGCCGAGGCGTACGTGACCCCCGTCGCGCCCGACCTGGTCGGTGTCGCCGTCCTCGCGCCGCGCGGCAGCGTCGGGCGGTCCGACGACGCGCGCGGCCCGGCGCTCGACGCGTTCGGCGAGCTCGCCGAGCGCCTGCGCGACGCACCCGCCGCCGGGCCCGTCCGCGGCGCCGGGCCCCTGCGCCAGCGAGCCCGACGCCGCACCGCGGGCCGGGTGCGCCTCGTCGGGGACGCGTCGGGGTACGTCGACGCCCTCACGGGCGAGGGCGTGCGCGTCGGGCTCGCGCAGGCCGAGGCCGCCGTGCGCCACCTCGACGACGCCGACGCGTACGAGCGCGCGTGGACGCGCGCCACCCGCGACTACCGGGTCCTCACCACCGGCCTGCTCGCCTGGGCAGCGAGCCCGGCCCGACGCGCGATCGTGCCGGCGGCGAGCGCCGCGCCCTGGCTGTACGGGGCGGTCGTCGAGCGACTGGCACGGTAGTCGTGGCGCGGGAAGCGCCCCGCGTCGTGTGGGCACGGGCCGCTAGCCTCCCCGCATGAGTCTCGACCTGCACGTCGTCCCCGACCAGTTCCTCCTCGCGCACGTGCCCGGGGCCACGTTCCCGGAGGACGACGAGTGGGTCGCGCTCGTCCGCGCGCCGGAGGGGTTGACGGTCGTGCGCCACGCCTCGCCGTTCGACGAGGCCGAACGCTGGGCCGGGTTCTACGGCTCGTCGCACGGGCTGGAGACCACCGGGGTGCTCGCGTCGGTCGTCGGCCCGCTCGCTGACGCCGGGATCCCCGTCTTCGTCGCGTCCACGTTCCACGCCGACCTCGTCCTCGTCCCGCAGGACCGGCTCGACCCGGCGACGCGCGCACTGCGCGACGCCGGGCACACCGTCGCCGCCCGGAGCTGACCGCGGCCCCCGTCGATGAGGCCGACCGGGCCGCGACATCCAGGCCGGACGCCCGCTCTCGTACGGGACGCGCCGACCTTCAGGCAGGCGCGTCGTCCGTCCCGAGGAGGGCGAACGCGCGCTCGCGCGTGAGGAAGGCCAGGAACGCGTCCTTGTCGCCCACCCGCACGCGCTCGGCCGTCTCGAACCCGAGCGCCCGCATGCGGGCGTGCGCACGTTCGTTCGCGACGTCCGGCTCCACGACGATCCGCCGCGCGTCCGGGTGGGCGAAGCAGAACGCGCCGAGCACGGGCGCGACGACCGCCCACAGGTCCGTCCGGCGCGGCCCGCGTCCGCCGAGCAGGAAGTGCACGCCGACGTCGCCGGCCTGCACGGCGTACGTCTCGCCGACGGGGTCGTGCTCCGGCTCGTAGGTCTGCAGCAGCGCGACCGGGGCGTCGTCCCACCGCACGAGGAAGGCGTGGTGCGTGGGCAGCGACCCGACGTACGCGTACAGGTCGCGCAGCTCGGTGCGCGACAGGTGGCCGAGGCCCCAGAAGCCCGTCCCGCGCCGGGTGACCCAGCCGTGGACCACGTCGAGGTCGGCGTCGGGATCGAGCACGCGGACCGTGAGATTCCCGACGCCGGGGACCTCACGCTCGAGCAGGAGCTCACCGGGCGCCCCCGTGAGCAGGCGCCCGCCCTGCGGTCGCGAGGACGCCGGCGCGCCACCGGCGGTGCTCGTCGCGGCGGAGCTCGTCGCGGGGGTGCTCGTCGCAGCGGTGCTCGTCGCGGGAGCGGTCATCGGGTCTCCTCGTGGTGCAGCAGGGTCCAGTCGGTCACGATCGGCACGGTGCCGGCGTCCGCCCACGTGGCGAGCTGGTCGGCGGAATGCGGCGAGCGCGGGTCCCCGCTCGCGCCGAACGGCACGCCCCAGCGGCTCGCGTCCCGGTCGGCGAGGTCCCACACCCAGCGGGCCACCGACCCCCGCACGCACACGTCGGTCACGCCCGGGGTGCTCGCCGTGCAGCGCACGGTGTCGGTGTCGCCCGCGAGAGCGACCGTCTCGACGTGCGGCACGTCCGCGCCGGGGACGTCGAGCAGCACGTGCAGCCCGAGCAACCGGTGCGTTTCTCCCCAAGTCCGTCCGACGACGTCGCCGGGAGCCCCGCCGCGAGCAGCACCCCCGGCGCCGTCGCTCGCCACGACGTCCGCGAGCGCAGCCCACGCCTCGGCTCGGCCGTCGATCCCGAGCCACGACCCGAGCAGTGCGGGCAGGGCGTCGGCCACGCGTGCCGTGACGGACAGCCAGGGTGCGAAGATCAGGTCGAGCCCGTGCGGGGCGTGCAGGGGCGCGAGCGCCGGGTGCGCGGCCACGCGCCGGGTGAGCGCCGCGCGCCAGGCGGCGAAGAGCGCCGCGACGGCGCTGTCGGCGTCCATCCGGCGGTCCCAGCCCCGCAGGCGCCGGGCGGCGTGCCCGACGGCGTAGGGCGAGACGTGTGAGGACGCGCGCCCGGGCGCAGAGTGTGCCGGAGCGGAGGAGTCCCCCACCGCAGGTGTGCCGTGCGTGCCGTCGACGGGCGTGCCGGACCCGTCGGGCACGGGAGCGTCGAGGAACGCGAGCAACGCGTCCGCACCGCCGAGGAACGTGTCGCCGTGGACGCGGTGCTGGTCACCCGGTCCGAGCGCGCCGTCGGCGTCGTCGAGCAGGGCGCGGATGCGGCGTGCCCGGTGCGGCGGCGCGTACGTGTGCCCGAGCGAGATCTCCGGCCTGGCGGGGCGCTCGTTCGCGTCGACGGCGACGTCCACGACGTCGACGGGCGCCGGCAGCTCGACCCACGGGCGCGCCCCGGCGGCGTCGGACCACGCAGGGACGGGCAGCGCCCGCTCGTGGCCGTCGCGCCGCGCGACGCGGCCCGCGGTGAGACTGAGCACGGTCTCGCGGTCGGCCGCGAGCACCCGGTTCACGGGGTCGACCCACCCGGCGAACGCGGCCGCGACGTCGCGCGCCGAGCGGGCGCGCAGCAGTCGCCGCCAGCTCGCGACGCCCAGATCGGCGTCCACCCGGGCGGGCAGTCGCACGGCGTACGCGCGCGCGTCGTCGTCGCGAGGTCCCCGAGCGGTGGCCCGTGCCCCGCCCTGGGCGGGGTCCGCGTCGGCGGCCCGCGCACGCCCGGCGGGTGGGCCGGCGTCCGCGGCAGCGGGCGCACCGCTCACCACGACGCCGCGCGCCGTCTCCCACGTCTCGACCCGATGCTCCACGGGGCCGCCGGTGCCGCGGACGAGGACGGTGCCGACGACGGTGTCGACCGGCTCGGGCCCGTCGGGGCCGAGCGCCTCGACCGTGCCGTCCCCGGCGCGGCGCAGGCGCTCGACGAACACCTCGACGTGGTGCGCCATCGCGTTCGTGATGCCCCACGCCGCGTCGCCCGCGTGGCCGAAGTGCGGGACGCCGGGCACGCCCGGGAAGGCGAGCCCCACCACGTCGTAGTCGTCGCACGCCAGGCGGATCTGCTGGTAGACGCCGGGCAGCTCCAGCAGCCGGTGGGGGTCGCCCGCGAGCAGCGGCGCACCGCTCCTCGTGCGCCCGCCCGCGAGCGCCCACGCGTTCGACCCCGACGAGGGTCCGCCGTCCACGGCGAGCAGGTCGAGCACGCGCTCGACCGGCACGCCCGGGTCGCGCTCGGCGACGGCGACGCCCAGGGTTCGCGCCACGTGGTCGCGCCACAGCACGTGCGGGAAGCCGGAGAACAGCACGTGCGCGACGAGGAACACGCCGAGCGGCGCCCACGCGGGCCACGGCTCGTGCGGCGGCAGGTCCCCGCCGCCGGGCCACGCGGCGTCGGCCAGGGCGTGCAGCTCGGGCACGTCCCGGCCGCGGACGAGGCCCTCGTTCACGCCCGCGGTGTACGCGTCGACCCACGCGCGGTCGTCGTCCGCGAGCGCCGCGTAGGCGCGTCGCGCGGTGTCGGCGAGGCGGACGCGGTGGGCGACCCGGTCCCAGACGAGCCCGGGCTCGCCGATCCGCTCCGCGAGGCGTCCCTCGGCGCGCCACCGGTCGACCTCGATCTGCCACCCCCGGTCGAGCGCCGTGACGTAGCCCTGCCCGCGGGCGAGCGCGAGCTCGTCGGCGGCGCGCACGTGCGGCACGCCCCACGCGTCGCGGTGCACCTCGAAGCCGCCCGCGGCCGCTCGGGTCGGCTCGGCGCGACCTTCGCCCACGTCAACCCCGCGCCGCGGGGTTGGCGAGCGTCCCCGCGTAGAGCAGGGACGCGGACTGGTCGGCGAGGTCGACCATTTGGAGCGTGTTGCGCAGCTGGAGCCGGTTGAGGCACGAGTGCGCGAACCGCGCCGCGCGCAGGTCGACGCCGGTGCGCAGGTCGGGGTGGTCGGCGCGGTGGGCGTCGAGGCACTCCGCGACGAGGGCCCAGAACCGGTCCTCGCCCAGCACGCCGTCACCGGCGAGGATCGCCGCGAGGTGGCGCAGGACGCCGTCGAACACGTCGGTGAAGACCGCGAGCGCCTTCTCCTCGTCGTCGACGACGGCGCGCACGCGCTCGACGCCGGGCGGCAGCGCACGCCCGCCGAGGACGGCGATCTCCTCCCCCACGTCCTTCATGATCGCGCGGACCACGACGTGGTCGCGCAGCACGAGGATGAGGTTCTCGCCGTGCGGCATGAACGCGAGGTCGTGCGCGAGCAGGGCGTGCGCGAGCGGACGCAGGTAGGCGCGCAGGTACGACCGCACCCAGTCGGCGGGGTCCAGGCCGGAGGCGCGCACGAGCGCCGTGGCGTGCGCGGCGCCGTCCGGGTCGCGGTGCAGGAGCGAGGCCATGGTCGCCAGGCGCTCGTCGGGCGCGGTGCGCGGCACGGGGCTCTCGCGCCACAGCGCCGCGAGCATCTTGCGGTGCGGGGACGGGGTCGCGGTGCGGTGGTAGACGTCGCCGGTGTACCCGATCGAGGCGAGCTCGCGCAGGACTGTGAACCCGCTGCCGCCGAGCTCCGGGTCGGCGGCGACGAGGTCGGCGACCCAGTCGTTGATCGCGGGCGTGTCGCGCATGTACGCGGGCGACAGGCCGCGCAGGAACCCCATGTTCTGGATCGCGAGCGCGACCTTGACGTAGTGGCGACCCGGCCGGGTGAGGTTGAACAGGGTGCGGATCGACTGCTGCGGCTGGTACTCGTCGGCGCCCGGGCCGAGCGGCACGAGGTCGCCCCGCGCGACGTCCGCGGCGAACGTGATGGGCACGCGGTGCTCCCACTGCCACGGGTGCACGGGCAGATAGAGGTAGTCCGCCGGGTCGAGGCCACGCGCGGCGAGGCGGTCCGCGAAGGCGGCGCGCTCGTCGTCGGACAGCTCGCCCGCGTAGTGCGACGCCTCGTCGAGCCCGGCGCCGAGCGCAAGGTGCGTGTGCTCGCGGCGCGCCGCGAGCCACAGCAGGCGCACGCGGCCGCCGTTCTCGGGCGCGTACGCACGGTACTCGGCGAGGCCGAAGCCGATGCGCCCGTTGTTCGCGACGAACCCGGGGTGCCCCTCCGTCATCGCCGCCTCGACCTGCTGGAACGACGCGCCGAGCAGATCCGTGGCGCTCGGGCCGCCCGTGCGCTCGTAGCGCTCGAGCTTCGCGGTCGCGCTCGCGAACGTGGACGACACCTCCTCGAGGTACGTGGCGAGCAGGTCGTCCGGGATGCGCAGGTCCGGCTGCAGCTCGACGACGAGGTCGAGCGCGTCCACGGGGAGCTCGTTCGGCGCGTCCGACGCCGTGGCGGTCCGGCGGATCGACGGCTCGTCGAGGACCCAGTGCTCGAGCGCGTACCGCCGCGCCGTGAACCGGTACTCGACCGCGCCGTCCGCGACCGGCAGCACGTACTCACCCGGCCCGTTCGGCGCACCGGGCTCCACGAGCGTGCGGGGCGCGAGCAGGCGTTCGTGGGTGAGCTCGGCGATCGTCTTCGCGACGAGGTGCCGGTGGGCGCGCTCCGCGAGGTCGGGACGCAGGTGCGGGGCGAGGTCGACGCCGTCACCGAGCGGGCTCGCGTCGAGGTCGGCGCGCGTGGCGACCGCGAGGTGCGCCGTCTTGCCGGGCAGCTCCAGCTCGCGCAGCACACGGAACCCGGCCGCGGCGTTCTTCGCGGCGATCGCGGCGTTGCGCACGTCCGGCTCGACGACGACACGCCGCCCGCCGCGGCCCGCCGGGTCCAGGCAGAAGCGCACGACGGCGCTCATCACCGCGGACGTCAGGCCGTGCCTCGCGGATCCCTCGGGCGGCGCGACGAGCAGGTGCATCCCGACGTCGCCGGGCTCGAGCAGCTCCGCGGCGGCCGGGACGTCCGCGAGCGCGACGCGCGCCGGGTCATACGTCTCGACGACGAACGTGGGCACGCCGTCGACGCGTCCGAGCCTCGCGTCCTGGTGCGGGTCGGCGACGACGCCGGCGAGGTAGTCGCGGACCCCGTCGACGTCGAGGTGCCCGAGCTGCCAGAACACCGAGCGGGGGTGCGCGAGCCAGCCCTGGACGAGCGCGGCGTCGCGCGCGGGGTCGACGGGACCGATCGTGACGTCCGCGAGCGCCGTGCCGAGGCGCACGCGCACCGCGAACGCGCCGTCGGGCGCGCTGCGCGCCGTGCCGGACGGCGTCCCGGACAGTGCGTCGGACGGGTTCGCCCGCGTCGCGTCACCCGACGGCGGTGCGGCGGTGGTGGTCGGGGCGGTCACCGGGTCTCCTCTCCCACGCGCGCCGACGCCCGCGGGGCATCCCGCGGGGCATCGACCGGGTGGGTGTGCTCGTCGTCGGGCAGGCCGAACTGCTGGAACGCGATGCGCTCCTCGACCGAATACACCTCGCGTCCCGTGATCGTGCGCAGCACGACCGAGTTGCGCCACGCGGCGAACCCCAGGTCCGGGGCGGTGAGGCCGTGCGTGTGCTCCTCGCCGTTGAGCACGTGCACGCGCCGCCCGCCGTCGACCGTGTAGTCGCGCGCGACGTCGAGACGGCCCAGCTCGTCGAACCGCAGCAGGTGGCGCACGGGGTCGAGGAACGACGGCACGGACGCGGCGTACCCGGTCGCGACGACCAGCGCGCGCGTGCGGCGCTCGACCTCCCGCCCGAGCTGCGCGTGGCGCAGCCGCAGCACGTACTCACCCTCTGCTTCCCCGGTCGACCCGTCGGGCGACCCGTCAGGCGCTGCCTCGTAGCGGGCGGCGACGACCTCGGTGTCGGTGAGCAGCGTCGTCGGCACCGGGCGGTCCAGGCTCAGGCGGTACAGCGTGTCGTAGATGTCGTCGACGAGGTCGCCGCTGATCCCCTTGTACAGGCCGCGCTGCTCGCGCCCGAGGAGCTGGCGCAGCTCGAGCGGCAGGGCGTGGAAGTGGTCGGTGTACTCGGGCGACGTCATCTCGAGCGTGAGCTTGGTGTACTCCATGGGGAAGAAGCGCGGCGAGCGCGTCACCCAGTCGAGCCGGTACCCGCCCGACCCCCCGCCCCGAGCGTCGCCGTGCACGCCGTCGAGCAGGTCACGGTAGATCTCCGCGGCGGACTGGCCGCTGCCCACCACCGTCACCGACCCGCTCGCGGCGAGCGCGTCGCGGTGCGGCACGTACTGCGCGCTGTGCACGAGCGGCCCGGCGCCCGGGTGCTCGCCCGCCGCGACCTCGTCGGCGAGCGCCCGCAGTGCGGGCGGCAGGACCGGCGAGGTCCCCACACCGAGCACGAGGTGACGGCCGCGGTGCTCCTCGGTCCCCACGACTGCGCCGTCCGCGCCCAGCACCTCGGCCTGGACCACGAACGCGTCCGCTGCGGCGTCGTGCTCCACCGCGACGACGCGCCGCGACCAGCGCAGGGACGTGAGCCGGCCTGCGACCCACCGGCAGTACGCGTCGTACTCGGCGCGCAGCGGGTAGAACGACTCGCGGATGAAGAACGGGTAGAGCCGGCCCGTCGCCTTGAGGAACGCCAGAAAGGAGTAGGGCGACGTCGGGTCGGCCATCGTCACGAGGTCGGCGAGGAACGGGACCTGGATCGTCGCGCCCTCGATCATCATGCCGGGGTGCCAGCGGAACTCGGGCGCGGCGTCGAGGAACACGGCGTCCACGTCGTCCAGCGGCGCGGACAGCGCGGCGAGCCCGAGGTTGAACGGCCCGATCCCCACGCCGACGACGTCGCGCACCGGGGTCTGCGCGGCGCTCACCGGGCCACCTCCCCGGCCGTCGCGAGGGAGGCGTCGAGCGCGCCTGCGAACGACCCGGGCGCGTCGTCCTCGAGCATCTCGTCGCGCTCGACGAGCGCCTGGGCCGTGGTGCGCACGAGCTCGAGGAGCCGGCGCACGTCCGCGAGGGTGACGTCGGGGTTGAGCAGGGTCAGCTTGAGGCACGGCACGCCGTCGAGGACCGTCTTGGCGACCGCCGCGCGGCCGGACTCGAACAGCACGCGCCGCACGAGCGGCACGAGGCGGTCCGCGTGCTCGCGCGTCAGCCCTGCGGGCTCGTAGCGGAACAGGACGGTGGACAGGTCCGTGCGCGCGACGACGCGCAGGTCGGGGTCGTCCGCGAGGTCGGCGTGCACGGCGGCCGCGAGGTCGCACACGGCGTCGACCATCTCCCCGACGCCGTCGGCCCCCAGCGCGCGCAGCGTCGCCCAGAGCTTGAGCGCGTCGAAGCGGCGCGTCGTCTGCAGGGACTTGTCGACCTGGTTCGGCTCGGCGTTCTCGACGGGGTTGAGGTAGTCCGCGTGGTGCGCGACCCGCGCCAGGTCGGCCGGGTCGCGCACGAGCAGCGCGCTCGCGGACACCGGCTGGAAGAACGCCTTGTGGTAGTCGACCGTCACCGAGCGCGACCGCCCGATCCCGTCCAGGAGGTGGCGGCGCGTCGGCGACACGAGCAGCCCGCAGCCGTACGCGGCGTCGACGTGCAGCCACGCGTCCGCGGCGTCGCACGCGTCGGCGATCGCCGCGAGCGGGTCGATGCAGCCCCGGTCGGTGGTCCCCGCCGTCGCGACGACGGCCATCACGACGTCGCCCGCCGCTCGCACCGCCGCGATCGCGTCCGCGAGCGCCGCGGGCGCCATGCGCCCCTGCGCGTCCGCACCCACGGCCACGACGGCGTCGTCCGCGAGACCGAGCAGGAACGCGGACCGCGCCACGCTGAAGTGGCTCGACGCGGTCGTCAGGACGCGCAGCCGCGGCAGCACGGCGGCGCGCCCGCCCGGCACGCCCCGACCGCCGCCCGGCCCGCCGTCGCGCCGGGTCTCCCGCTCGACGGCGCGCTCACGGGCGAGGAACATCGCCTGGAGGTTGGACTGCGTGCCGCCCGACGTGAAGACGCCGTCCCCGCCGTCGTACCCGACGCGGCCCGCCGTCCAGGCCACGAGCCGCTGCTCCATGAGGGTCGCGACGGTCGACTGGTCGTACGTGTCGACGGACGTGTTGATCGCCGCGAGCATCGCCTCGGCCGCCACCGCGGGGAGCGCGACCGGGCAGTTCAGGTGCGCCGCGTACCCGGGGTCGTGGAACCACACGGCGTGCGTGGCGTAGAGGTCGGCGGTCTCGCGCAGCGCCGCGTCGGTCCCGACGCCGGGCGCGTCGAGGTCGACGGCGTCGACGAGCGTGGCCAGCTGGGCGCGGCTCGCGCCGGACCACGGCTGGGTGACGGCGGCGACGCGGGCGGCGACGTCGTCCACGACCGCGTGCAGCGAGCGTGCGTAGTCCGGGGCGCTCGCGGTCGAGAGGAGCGCCGGGGCACCTGAGGGTCCCGACGTTGGACGAGCGACGGGCGCGACGGGTCGTGCTGAGAGCATGACGAGGCTCCGGGGACGAGGAGGGAACCGGCACACGAACGACAGCCGGTGAGGTTTGGCTTGCCTAACCTAGCGCACAGGACGCGGCCGTCAAGTGTGTCCTGCGCCACTCCGTGTCCGCCTGCTCCGCGGGCCGTCTCCCGTCCACGCGGCGACGTCGGTCCCGACCTGCCGCGCGTAAACCGTGGACGCGGCGCCGTCGCGGGCATAGCCTCATGGCGTCCGGTCGAACCCGCCCGGACGCTCGACCATGACGACCGGTGAAGGGAAGGTGGGCGCACGTGACGCAGCGGCGGTCCACCGACTCGACCCGAAGGACGCTCTCCAGGTAGACGACGCACGTCGTCGACCTGAGGAGCCGTCCTGGGACACCGTTCTGGGGCGGCTCTCGTCGTCCCGGCCACGACACGGCCACGACACGACGACAGGAGGCGCGACGATGAGCGAGGTGGTCATCTACAACCTCGGCGGCAGCCAGGTGCTGGGCCGCGTCACGTTGCGCCACGCCATCCGGATGCTGCACCGGCGCGTCGCGGAGGTGCGGGAGGCCGTCGAGGGCGAGACCTTCGGCCCCTACCAGCGGCCCCGGTCGGTCGAGCTCGTGCGGTACGTCCACACGAAGTGGGTGTACGAGCGCCAGGGTCGGGTGCCCTACTCCCGGGCGGCGCTCCTGCGGCGCGACCGCTACCGCTGCGCGTACTGCGGAGGCACCGCCACGACGATGGACCACGTCGTGCCGCGCTGTCAGGGCGGCACGACGACGTGGCTCAACGCCGTCGCGGCGTGCGAGCCGTGCAACGCGACGAAGGGCGGGCGCACGCCGGACGAGGCGGGCATGCGGCTGCGCAGACGCCCGTTCGAGCCCGTGTTCCGCGACATCTACCCCTCTGCCCCCGCCGCGCGCCGACACTGAGGGCCCCGAGGGGACCGGACGGCCCGGTCGGCGGCGGTGACGCCGACCGGGCCTCGCCCTGCACGAGGCACCGCCGGAGGTCCGTCGCGGTACGCGGGACCCTCTCTCCCCGTAGGAACCGGTCCGCATCACGCACCCGTTCGGGTCCCGGACCGCGCGAGGAGCCCACGATGGCGACGATCCGGATCGGCACGTTCAACGTCGAGAACCTGTTCGAGCGGCCGCGGGCGATGGCCGGGCCGCTCACGAGCGGCAACGCGGCGCTCGACGCGCACGCGCGGGTCAACGCCCTGCTCGACGAGGAGACCTACACCCCGGACGTGCGCGCCGAGATCCTGCGTCACCTGACGACGCTGGAGCTCCTGCGCTCCGACGCTGCGGAGCTCGCCGTCCTGCGCCAGGTGCGGGGCCGCCTGCTGCGGCGCACCGGGTCGCTCGCCGCGGGCACCGCCCGCACCGAGGTGGTCGCCGACGGGCGCGGCGACTGGATCGGCTGGGTCGACCTCGTCAAGGACCGCGTCGACGAGGTCGCCACGACCCACACCGCGCGGGTCGTCGCCGACGTCGACGCCGACGTGCTCGCCGTCGTCGAGGCGGAGAGTCGGGTCGCGCTGAAGCACTTCACCGACGCGGGCGTCGTCACGCGCACGGGCCGGCCGCTCTACCCGCACGTCATGGTCGTCGACGGCAACGACGACCGCGGCATCGACGTGGGCCTGCTCACCACGCGCGGGCACGGGATCGGCGGGATCCGCTCGCACGTCGACGACCGCGACTCGCGCGGGCGCGTCGTCTTCGGACGGGACTGCCCCGAGTACGTCGTCGAGCTGGCGTCCGGGCAGAGCGTCACCGTGCTCGTCAACCACTTCAAGTCGAAGGGCTACGGGACGCAGGCCGAGAGCGACGCGACGCGTCGGCGGCAGGCGACGCGGGTCGCCGCGATCTACGCCGGGCTGCGGGCGCAGGGCCGCGAGAACGTCGTCGTGGCGGGAGACCTCAACGACACCCCCGACTCCGTGCCGCTGCGGCCCCTGCTCGCGCGCACCGACCTGCGCGACGTCAGCGAGCACCCGGCGTTCACGAGCGACGGGCGACCGGGCACGTACGGCAACGGCACGGCGAGCCAGAAGATCGACTACGTGCTGCTCTCCCCCGCGCTCTTCGAGCGCACCGTCGGCGGCTCGGTGTTCCGCAAGGGCGTGTGGGGCGGGACGAACGGCACGCTCTTCCCGCACTACGACACGATGACGTCGCCCGCGCACGCCGCATCGGACCACGCCGCGCTCTACGCCGACCTCGACCTCGCCTGACCGGGAGACGGCGGCAAGGTCGGCCGTCGCGACGCCCCAGCGTGCCGCGGTGACGAGCCCTGTTCCCGTCGGCTACGCCACGCGGTGGAACGGGCTCCGCGCAGGTCCGCACGGACAGACCACGCCGGGTCCACTCCCGCGGCGTGCTCGAACACGTCGCGAGATACTCGACAGCGCACAGCGCACAGCGCACAGCGCTACCCGCTGGCCGGGTCGGTCCGCGCGCCCGACGATGGACTCCGACATGCTCCGTCGGCAGCCGGAGGACGCCGGCAAGGTCGGGAGGCGCGGTTCATGGACTGGTACACGCAGCACGTCGTCGACACCGGGCGCGCGCCCGCGCTTTTCGCGCTCGTCGGGTTCGTCGTGACGTTCGCCGTCGTGCGGTCGGTCACCCGCCGGATCCGGGCGCGCAAGGAGTCGTCGGCACGATCGCCCCGCGCTACCGGCGCGGGGCCGCCACGTCCGCTCCTGGGGGACGTCTCGATCGGCGGCGTCCACGTGCACCATCAGGTCTGGGGGATCCTGCTCGTGCTGCTCACGGGGATGCTGGAGTTCCGCTACGCCCCCGGTCACCCGTGGTCAGAGGTGCTCGCCCTCCTCTTCGGCGCCGGCGCTGCGCTCGCGCTCGACGAGTTCGCCTTGTGGCTCTACCTTGACGACGTGTATTGGACCGAGGACGGGCAGCGCTCGATCGACGCGATCCTCGTCGGCGGCGCGATCGGCGGTGCGCTGCTGCTCTCCGCGTCTCCGCTCGGCGTGACGTCCGACGGCACGCCGAACGGGTGGATCGCCTACACCGTCACCGTGGTCGTGCACCTCGCGCTCGCCTTCGTCGCCGTCCTCAAGGGCAAGCTCGCGACCGGCCTGGTCGGGATCGTGGTCCCTGTCGTGGCGTTCGTGGGCGCCGTCCGGCTCGCCAAGCCGACGTCGTACTGGGCCCGACGGCGGTACGCGCGCCGCCCGCACCGGCTCGCCCGCGCGCAGGCACGCTTCGGGCCGCGCTACCAGGCCCGCCGCGAGCGCCTTCGCACTCTTCTCGGCGGCAGGGTCGACGGCGGCCCGGCGCCGCCGACCGCGCCCCGATGAGTTCCGCACGCGACGGCGGTCCACCCCGACACACGCGCGCCCCACCCCTGAGGAGTCCCCCATGCCGTTCGATCCCGTCCTGCTCGACCACACGTTCACGGCGCCGATCGGCGTCGACGTCAAGGGCGCGACCTGGTCCTGCGTCGAGGTGCCCGGCTCCGTCGAGCTCTTCGGCACCGGGCGGGCCGTCCGCGTCGACGCCCGCGTCGACGACGTCGCGCTGAGCAACGTCGGCCTCATGGTCACGGGACGGGGCGGCCACATGCTGTCCCTCAGCGCCAAGGTCCGCAAGCAGCTCGGGAAGGACGTCGGCGACACGGTCGAGGTGCGCCTCGACCGTCGCCTCTCGTGACGTCGGGCGCAGGCCCGTGCGGGTCGGGCTCGTGCCCGCGGAGAATCCGCTTCGAGCCGGGGCGAGCGCGTGCCAGGGTGCTGTCATGACCGACACGACCGACGTCCGACCCGACGCGCTGGAGAGAATCACCTGGCCCGTGGCCACCCCGCGCCTGACGCTGCGCCGCGCGCGGGTCGAGGACGCCGACGCGCTCTACGCCTACCGGTGCCTGCCCGAGGTGGACCGCTGGCTCACGCAGCGCTTCGGCGACGCCGAGGCGTGGCGCGTGCACTACGCCGCGCCGGAGCGCCTCGCGAAGACGCTCGTCGTCGAGGCGGCCGGCGAGGTGGTCGGCGACCTGTACCTCGGGGTGCGCGACGGCTGGGTCCAGCGCGACATCCCCGACCACCCGCACGACGACGAGGCCGAGATCGGGTGGGCGCTCTCGCCGCGGCACCAGGGCCACGGGTACGCGACCGAGGCCGTGCGCGCACTGCTGCGCGTGTGCTTCGAGGACCTGGGCCTGCGGCGCGTGGTCGCCAACGCGTTCGCGGCGAACGAGCCGTCGTGGCGGCTCATGGAGCGCGTGGGAATGCGGCGCGAGGGCGTCGGGGTGCGCGACTCGCTGCACCGCGACCTCGGGTGGGTCGACGGCGTGGTCTACGCGCTGCTGGCCGAGGAGTGGCGTGCACGAGCTTGACCCTCACGCGACGTCAGGGCCCACGCTGGCCGCATGACCGACACGTACTCCGCCTTCGACCACTCCCCCGTCCCGCCGCCGGGGCCTGACGCCGTCGCCCCCGAGCCGTTCCGCGGCATCTACGGCATGCCGCAGTTCGTCACGATCCCGACGGCGGACCTCGCAGCCTCCGCCGACCTCTGGACCCGGGGCCTCGGGTTCATCGACCTGTTCTCCCTGCCGGGCGGCGTCGTCCACCTGCGGCGCTGGGCGTTCCAGGACGTCCTGCTCGTGCCGGGAACGCCCGCGTCGGAGCTGACCGCACTCACCGTGAGCTTCTCGTGCGTGCTGTCGCAGATCGACGCGATCGTCGCCGCGTGCGAGGACGTCTCGCCCGGGTGCACGACGGGTCCCCGGGACACGCCGTGGGGCTCGGTCGAGGTCGAGGTCCGCACGCCCGAGAACACGCGCGTCGTCATGACCGCCGCGCGGCCGTACGACCCCGACAGCGACGCCGCGCGCTTCATCGCGGGCATGGGGATCGACGCGCCCGCCACGTGACCACCGGCCCGGCCCGGGCGACACTGGGACGCGTGACCACGTACCCCGCGCCCCCGCGCGTCGCCGACGCGCTCACCGTCGGCGACGCGGCCGCCGCCGTCGGCGTCACGGTCCGCGCGCTGCACCACTGGGACGCCGTCGGGTTGGTGCACCCGTCGGAGCGCACCGCCGCGGGCTACCGGCTCTACTCGGCGTCCGACGTCGCGCGGCTGCGGCGCGTGATCGCCTACCGCGACCTCGGGGTCGCGCTCGAGGACATCCCGGACCTGCTCGACGCGCCCGGGGAGGACGCTCTCGGCGCGCTGCGGCGCCAGCGCGAGCTCCTCGGCGAGAAGATCGCCCGCTTGGAGCGCACCGCGGCGGCACTCGACCGGCTGGTCGAGGCGCGCGAACGCGGCCTGCTGCTCACCGAGACGGAGCAGGTCGCGCTCCTCGGCGACGGGTGGAACCCCTCGTGGCCCACGCAGGCGCGCGAGCGGTGGGGCGACACCGCGCAGTGGGCGCAGTACGCGGAGCGTTCCGCCGAGCGCACGCCCGAGGACTGGCGGCGGGTCGTCGACGACGTCCACGCGCTCGAGGCCGACCTCACGGCCGCGTGCCGCGACGGCCTCGACCCGACCTCGCCCCGCGCAGCGGCGCTGGCCGAGCGGCACCGCGCCTCGCTCGGGGCCTACTTCGACTGCGACCACGAGCGGCACGTGTGCCTCGGCCGGCTGCTCGTCGAGGACGACGGCTTCCGCGCCCACTACGAGACGCTGGCGCCCGGGCTCGCGCGCTGGCTCCTCGCGGCGATCGAGGAGAACGCCCGCACCCACGGCGTCGACCCGGCGACCGCCACCTGGAGCTGACGGCGGTCCACGTCCGCTACGTCGCGCTCGACCGGGCCGCGCGCCACATCGTGACGAGGTCGCGCGCCGGGTAGCGCAGGTACGACCGCTGGGGCCGGGTGCCGCGCACGAGCGCGTCCGTCCCCCCGTCGCTGTACACGACCTGCCCGGTCGTCGAGCGGTTCTCCGCCGACACGAGGTGGGCGATCAGGTGCGCGACGGGCGTCACGGGCCCGGGCGCCCCGAGCGGCTGCGGGAGCGCCGTCTCGAGGAGCGCCCGGTCGCGCTCCCAGGTCCGCGCGACGGTCTCGGTCGCGATGATGCCGGGGGCGACGGCGTTGAGGACGACACCTTCTCCCGCCCACTCGGACCGTACCGAAACCGTGCGCACCCAGTGGTTCAGGGCGATCTTGCTCGACCGGTAGATCTGGCTGGCTCGCCAGGTGCGGGTCAGGTGCCGGGCGGCTGCGAGCGCCCGTGCCTCGTCGCCGCTCCGGCACGCACGGACCAGCGCGCCGCTGCCCCGGTTCAGGGTCGAGGACGACGAGACGACGAGCGCGGCCCCGGCGGGGGACGCGGCCAGCTCCGGCCGCAGGCCGTCGAGCACATCCACGGCGCCGAAGTAGTTGAGCGCGACCGTCACGGGCCGCGGGGCGCCCGACCCCGCGACGGCCACCACGGCGTCGAGCCGCCCTGCGGTGCGGTCCCGCACCTGCTCCACCAGCGAGCTCCGGCCGTCCGCAGTCGTGAGGTCCGCGCGGACGTCGACGTCGCCCCCGACGCCGCACGTGATCACCTCGCCGCGGCGTGCGAGGACACGCGCGACCTCCCGGCCCAGTCCGGAGTCCGCTCCGGTGACGACGTAGCGGCGTGGTTGCCTCGAGTGCTCCATCCCCACACCCTGCCATAAAGTACAGATCTGCATAATGCCTGTTCGCCGCGTATGCTTCTCGCATGTCGACGATGAACGGGCAGGAGGTGCGGCGGCGTCGCACGCGCGCGGCGATCCTCGCGAGCGCGACCCGGCTGTTCGAGGACCAGGGCTACGCGAGGACGACGGTCGCGCAGGTCGCACGAGCCGCGAACGTCTCGGACCGCACGTTCTACCTCCACTTCCCCACCAAGGAGGACCTCCTCTTCGACCACGTCGATGCGTTCGCCGAGCTGGCCTGGCGTGCGGTGGAGGCCTCGCCGTCCGCCGTCGCCGCCGACCGGGTCGACGCCGCGGTGGGCGCGCTCGTCGACGCCGCGACGTCGGACGCCGCACTCGTCGCCCAGGCGCGCGCCCGCGCGGTGCTGGGAAGCAGAGGCGGGCTGCCCTCGTCGCTCGCGACGCGCCTGGCCGCTCTCGCCGGCGGGATCATGGACCGCGTCAGCGCAGCGACCCGGACGCCGAGGACCGAGGTCGCGCCGATCGTCGGGGCAGCGGTCGGCGCGGTCGGGGCCGCCGGCCTCGTCCTGGCGCGCGAGACGGACGACCCCGACGCCCTCCGTCGGGGGATGCGCACCGCTCTCGACACCGCGCTCACCGGGTTCCGACGCTGATGCGCGCTCCGCCACAGGCGCGTGCGAGCGCCGGGGTGCAGTGTGACCCTGTGAGCCACCGTCGCCCCTACGAGGAGGACTCGATGCTCCGCCGCCCCGACGCCGCTCCACGCGCATGAGCAGGCAGTCCGTCGTGGGAGCGCTCGTACCCGGAGACGTGGTGCGTGCCGCCGCGGCCGTGAGCGTCGCCGTCGCCGCGGTGCGGCTGGAGATCGTCGCCGTCGCGTTGTTCCTGCTCGTCCTCGGCGGGGTCATGGTGCCGCGGGCGATCGGGGTCGCGGCGCCCCTCGACGTGGCGTACGGCAGCGCGCTCCTGGTCGCCGCGTGGGCGGCCCAGCTCGAGTGGTACCGCGCGGTGCCCTGGCTGGACCTGCCCGTGCACGCCGCCTGCACGGGACTGATCGCCGCCGTCGCCTTCGTCGCTCTGGCCCGGGTGCGCGCGGTGCCGGATCCGGGCCCGGCGGGTTCCGGCGGGTCTCCGCTGGGAGTCGTCGTCACGACGACGGGGCTCGGCGCGCTCGTCGCCGTCCTCTGGGAGGTGGGCGAGTGGGCCGGCCACACCTACCTCGACGACCGCATCGGCGTCGGGTACACCGACACGGTGGTCGACCTCGCGGCGGGAGTCGCCGGGTCCGCGGTCGCCGGTCTCGTCCTCGCCCGTGCGGCCGTCCGCCCGGGAGGCCGGCCGTGACGGGTGCCCGCGTCCCGAGCGTCTCCGTGGTCGTGCCCGTGCGGGACGACGCCGAGGCGCTGGAGCACTGCCTCGCCCTCCTGGCACGCCAGAGCATCGCCCCGCTCGAGGTCGTGGTGGTCGACAACGCCTCGAGCGATGCCTCGGCTCGCGTCGCGCGACGGTGGGGCGCCGTCGTCGTGCACGAGGAGCGCGTCGGCATCCCCGCGGCCGCCGCCACGGGATACGACGCGGCGCGGGGCGACGTCATCGCGCGGCTCGACGCCGACTCGCGGCCGGGGCCCGGATGGGTGCGGACGGTCGTCGAGCGGATGGCCGCCGACCCCACCGTCGACGCCATGACGGGGACCGGGCTGTTCCACGACCTCCCCCGCGGCGCGCGGACCGTGGCCTCGGTCGGCTACCTGGGCGCGTACTACGTGCTCGGGCACCTCGCGCTCGGCCACACCCCGCTGTGGGGGTCGTGCATGGCGCTGCGTCGCTCCGTGTGGGTCGAGGTGCGGGACCAGGCCGTGCGCGACGACGCCGAGGTGCACGACGACCTCGACCTCGCGTTCCGGCTCGGGCCCCGCCGTCGCACCGTGCTCGTCCGGTCGTGGCGCGTGGGCGTCTCCGCGCGCTCCCTGCGCGGACCGCGCCAGCGACGACGACGCATGGACCGCGCGTGGCGCACGCTGCACCTCAACTGGGCGGTCTCGCCACCGTGGGAGCGCTGGCGAGACCGGTGGGTGTGACGCGGCCCGGCGGTCTCAGTCCACGAGCGCGCCGGCGGTGAGGTTGACGACCGTCCCGGTCATGGCCCGCGCCCGGTCCGAGGCGAGGAAGGCCGCCGTCTCGGCGACCTCGTCGAGCGTGGGCAGCCGCTTGAGGAGCGTCATCTGGGCCATGCCGCCGTCGTCGAGGAGCTCCTGCACGGTCTTGCCCGCTGCGGCAGCGGCGGGCTCGAAGAGCTCGCGGGTGTAGGAGCCCGCTGCGGGCGCGTCGACGACGGCGTGGGGCCGGATGTCGACGACGCGCACGTTCCGGGGTGCCAGCTCCGCGGCCAGCAGGCGCGCGAACGCCTCCTTGCCCGCGGCGCTCACGCCGTGCCCCAGCAGGCCGGGCATGGCCAGCCTCGCGCCCGGCTCGGACAGGACGAGCACGACGCCCCCGCGCTCACCTCCCATGTGCCGGGCGACGGCTCGGCTCGTGAGGAACAACGACCGCAGGAAGCCGTCGACGGGCCGCAGGAACTCCTCCGGTGACAGGTCCGCCAGCACGGTGCCCTGGTCGTGCATGACGCTCACGGCGTTGAGCGCGACGTCGATCCCTCCGGCCTCCGCCGCAACCCGCGCGGCGTGGGCGTCGACGGCACGCTCGTCGAAGACGTCGACCTGCGCGGTCTCGACCGTGCCGCCCGCGGCGGTGATGTCCCGTGCGACGGCGTCGAGCCGCGCGTGCGTCCGCCCGGCGAGGAAGACGCGTGCGCCCTCGCGAGCGAACACGCGGGCGACGGCACCGCCGATCGCCCCTCCGCCGCCGTAGATCACGGCGCTCTTGTCCTTCAGCAGCTGGCTGTCCATGTGCTTCCTCCCGGGGATCGGTCCTTCTTCGAGACGTTCGTCATCGCCTCAGGCGCGCGTCGGGGCGTCCTCGTCGACGGGCGTGGCCGGGACGGGTGGTTCGAGTGGTCGTCGGGGAACCTCCTGGGCGACAACGTGCAACTTCATAGTTGCATCATCAGACACCAAGAAGCAACCTTTGGGTTGCATGTGCCGTCAGACGGCGTGCGGATGCGTCGCGCCGTAGCGTGGAGCGATCCATCCCGGCAGAACGGATCGGTCATGAGTCCACCCGCGAACCACGACGTGCTCGTCCTCGGCGGCGGCAACGCCGGCCTGTCCCTCGCGGGACGGTTGCGTCGCGACGGCTGCCGCGACGTCGCCGTCGTCGAACCCGAGCCGGTGCACCGGTACCGCCCGCTGCTCTCGTACGTCGCCTCGGGCACGGCGACGCTCGACGACCTCACGAAGCCGCAGGACGACGTCGTGCCCGACGGCGTCCACCGCTATCCCGAGCGCGTCGTCGCCGTCGACCCGGAGCGCTCCGTCGTCCGCCTGGGCGACGGCCGCGAGCTCGGGTACGGGGACCTGGCGGTGTGCCCGGGGTCGCAGGTCGACTGGGACGCCGTGCCCGGCGCCGAGCAAGCCGTCCGCACCCCGATCGCCTCGACGAGCTACCTGCCCGAGCACGCGGCCAAGACCTGGGCCCTGCTGTCGTCGCTCGTCTCGGGCACCGTGGTGTTCGCGGTCTCCGCCCGGCACGTGCCGTGCTTCCCCGTGGGGCTCAAGCCGCTGTTCGTGGCCGCCGACCACTGGCGACGCAGCGGGGTGCTGGACGACATCCGGATCGAGCTCGCGATCGAGTCGCCGCGGCTCGTGGACGACCCGCGCGCCGAGCCCGCGCTGCGCGCCGCCGCCGAGCGCTACGGCGTGCGGGTGCGCGCGAGCACGACGCTCGAGTCCGTCGACGCGGCGCAGCGCACGGTCAGGCTCCGCGGCCCGCACGGCACCGACACCGTCGCCTACGACGCCCTGTACCTCGCGCCGCCGCACCGAGCGCCGACGTGGATCGCCGAGAGCGGCCTCGCGACGCCCGAGAGCGACGGGTTCGTCGCGGTCGACCCCCGCACGCTCCAGCACGTCGCCCATCCCCGGGTCTGGGGCCTGGGCGACGCAGCCGCCGTCGACGCCATGCCGTCGGGCGGCGCGCTGCGCCGACAGGTGCCCGTCGTGGCACGCAACATCCAGGCCCGGCGCCGACGCACGGCGATGCGGCACTACGACGGCTACTCCGTCGCGCCCGTCACGACGTCGGCCAGCAGGCTGCTCCTCGCGGAGTTCGACCGGGACCGCCGGCCCGACCCGGGCTTCCGGTTCGTCGACCTCGCCCGGCCGCGCCGGAGCCTGCTGCTGTTCGACCGGTACCTGCAGCCGACGATCTACTGGCGCCGGCTCCTGCAGGGCAAGGTCTCCTGACCCTCATCCCCCACCGGACCGCCGCAGCACGAAGCGGAACGGGCGGTCCATCCCCCGGGCGTCCATCAGCCCGACCAGGGTGTCGTCGTCGACGGCCGTCGTCGAACAGGAGCGGGTGCGCGTCGCGGCCGGGACCGAACCGCTTGCCGGACCAGCCCAGCGCCTCGAGCACGCCGCGTCGCGGCCGATTGCCGGTGCCCCGCTGACGCCGCACGCTGGGACGATGACCGCGCCCCGCATGACCAGCCTGCGACGGAACCAGCTCACGTTCGACCTGCACGACGACGGCCCGACCGACGGCGAGTCCGTCGTCCTGCTGCACGGCTTCCCCGAGGACTCGTCGAGCTGGTCCCGGGTCGCGCGGCGTCTGCACGAGGCGGGGCTGCGCACCGTCGCGCTCGACCAGCGGGGCTACTCCCCCGCCGCGCGCCCGCTCGGGCGCGCGGCGTACCGGCTCGACTTCCTCGTCGGGGACGTGCTCGCGCTGCTGCGAGAGACCGGGCCGGCGCACGTCGTCGGGCACGACTGGGGCGGGAACGTCGCCTGGGCGACGGCGGCGTGGGCGCCGGAGCACGTGCGCAGCCTCACCGTGCTCTCGACCCCGCACCCCCGCGCCCTGGCGCGCTCGCTCGTGCGATCGGACCAGGCGCTGCGGTCGTCGTACGTCGGCCTCTTCCAGGTTCCGCGGCTGCCGGAGAGGCTGCTGGCCCGGTCCATGCCGGCGATGCTCGAGCGGTCGGGGATGCCGTCCGAGGACGCCGCGCGCTGCACGGCCCGCATGCGCGAACCGAACGCACTGCGCGCCGCGCTCAACTGGTACCGCGCCCTGCCGCTCGCGCGCCGGTCCGTGGGCGCCGTCGAAGTCCCGACGACGTACGTGTGGGGCGCGCACGACGCGGCCCTGGGGCGGTGGGCCGCCGAGGACACCGAGGGCCACGTCGAGGCGCCCTACCGCTTCGTCGAGCTCGACCGCGGGCACTGGCTCCCGGAGACCGCGCCGGACGACGTGGCCGCGGCGGTCATCGACCGTGTCGCGTCCGTGGCGCGTGACGAGACCGCCTGAGCCCGCCAGCTACCGGTCCGCGACTGCCCTCTGCGGAGGCTCCACGGTCTCGTGCCGCTTCTGCCGGGCGAACCGCGCGGGCAGGTCCGGGCCGTCCCACACCTGGATCGCTCGCCAGATCGACGCCGCGATCGGGACGGCCAGGACGGCGCCGGTCAGCCCGGCGAGCACGGTACCAGCGGTCAGCGCGACGAGGATCACGAGGGGGTGCAGCCGCAGCGTCCGTCCCATGACGACCGGCTGCAGCAGGTCGCCCTCGAGCTGGTTCACCGCGATGACGATCCCCACCACGATGAGCGCCTCGACCGGCCCGACGGCGACGAGGGCGACCAGCGCGCACAGGACGCCCGCGAGCGTCGCCCCGACCAGCGGGATGAAGGCGAGCAGGAACACGAGCACCGCGAGCGGGAGCACCAGCGGCACGCCGATGATCGCGAGGCCGATGCCGATGGCGATCGCGTCGACCGCCGCGATGATCGCCGTGCCGCGCACGTAGCCGCCGAGCGTGCGGACGGTCGCCTCACCGATCCGCTGACCGCGCTCGTACCGCCTGCCCTCGAACGGGCGCAGCAGGAACTCCCAGATCGCCGGTCCGTCCTTGAGGAAGAAGAACAGCACGACGATCATGACGAAGAAGCCGGCGACGAAGTCGACGGTCTGGGAGGCGCCGGCCAGCGCGCCCGCGCCCACGGCGTCGGACTGCAGGAGGCCGACGACCGAGTCGCGGACCGACTGGAGCTGCTCGTCGGTGACCTGGAACGGCAGGTTCTGGACTAACGTCTGCAGCTCGTCGAACCCGTCGATGGCCTGGTCGCGCAGCTGGGGCCACTGGTTCACGACGGCGGCGACGACCAGCCACACGACGGCCGCCAGCACGGCGACCAGCGTGAGCAGCGCGATCACCGTCGCGAGGAACGACGGCACGCCCTTGCGGCGAAGGAGGCTCACGAGCGGCGAGATCGCCGCGGCGAGCACGAGCGCGATGAGCACGGGGATGACGATGAGCGTCAGCCGCGTCACCGCGAAGACGGCGACCGCCACGAGCGCGACGATCGCGAGCACCTGCAGCGAGCGGGTACCTGCCCGACCGACGCCGTCGGACCACAGCGCGGAAGCTCCCTTGTGCGGCAGCGCGTCGTCGGGCACCGGCCCGGCCTGGGTCGTCTCGACCGCCTGCGCGCCGGCGGGTTCCGACTCCTCGGCGCGCTGCGGCGCGCGCCCCCTCGACCGGTTCCTGCCCAGAGCCATCGCCACTCCCTCTCGCCGCACGTGTGACGGCCAGGGTGACACGATCACGACTCACCCGCCGGGTGCCGCCGGACCGCGCCGCTCCGTAGAGTGCGTCCCATGGCATCCCGCATCAGCGAGCTGGTCCTCGACTGCGCCGACCCGGAGCTGCTCGCGCGGTTCTGGAGCGACGTGCTCGGCTACGTCGAGCTCGGACGGGAGGACGGCGCCATCGAGATCGGCCCGGCCGACGTCGGGTTCGGCGGCCTGCAGCCCACGATCGTCCTGAGCCCGAGCAGCGACCCGCGGCGCGGGAAGCTGCCCCTGCACATCGACGTCAACCCGACCGACCGCGACCAGGACGCCGAGCTCGAGCGCCTCCTGGCCCTCGGCGCCCGGCCCACCGACGTCGGGCAGACCGGCGAGGAGCCCTGGCACGTCCTCGCCGACCCCGAGGGGAACGAGTTCTGTCTCCTGCGCCGGCGCCTCGACCCCTGACCCGCACGAACGAACGACAACCGTGTGCGGCAGCCAGCCCGGCCGAGCATCCGGCTATATTCAGTAGATGCCAAATCTAGATGCAGATCTGCCGATCGACGGGTGCACGCTGCACGTCGAGGACGGCGGGGGCACCGGTGCCCCCGTCGTCCTGCTGCACGGCGCCGGGACCGACCGCACCACCTTCGCCGGCCAGGCCGCCACGCTCGCATCCGCCGGGTACCGGCCCGTGCTCCTCGACCTCCGCGGCCACGGGGCCTCGCGGCCGAGCGACGCGCCGCTCACTGCGGACCGGCTCGTCGCGGACGTCGAGGCGCTCGTCGACCACCTCGGCCTCGTCCTGCCTGTGCTCGTGGGTCATTCGCTCGGCGGCAACCTCGCCCAGCGCCTGGTGCGCCGCTCACCAGACCGGTACACGGCGCTCGCCGTCCTGGACGCCACGTGGAGCGCGGGGCCGCTCACACGCGGCGAGCGCCTCGCGCTGCGCTCGGCGGCGCCGTTCCTGCGGCTGGTGCCGGCCCGCTCGCTCCCCCGCCTCATGGCGGACGCCTCGGCCGTCACCCCCACCGCCCGCGCGGCGCTGCGGGCGCTCTTCGCGGTCCAGTCCCCGGCCGAGTTCCTCGCGGCGTGGCGGGCGACGACGCAGCTCGTCGCGCCTGATCCGGGCTACCGCACGCCCGTCCCGCTCCTGCTGCTGCGCGGGGCGGCGGACCGCACCGGGAACATCGCGACCGCGATGCCCCGCTGGGCCGCCGCGGAGGGCGTCCAGGAGGTCGTGGTACCTGACGCCGGCCACGTCGTCATGCTCGACGCGCCGGACGCGGTCGACACCGCGCTGCTCGCGTTCCTCGCGACGGCGGTGGCTCACCGTGGATGACCGGCGCGAGCGCTTCGCGGACGGGCTCGCAGACCTCCTCGCCGCGTGGAACCTGCCGCGCGCGACAGGCCGGGTCTACGCGGCCCTCCTGCTCAGCGACGCGCCCGTCACGCTCGACGCGCTGCAGGACGAGACGGGGCTCAGCAAGGGCCAGACGAGCACGTCCGTCCGCGAGCTCGCGAGCTGGGGGCTGGCCCGGACCACGACGCGCCACGGCGGACGACGGCTCTACGTCGAGGCCGAGGCCGGGCTCGACACCCTGCTCGACGCGTCGCACCGCCGAGCACGCCTCTTCATCGCGGCACTGCGGGGCGGCGAGGAGCTCGTCCCGGCCGACTCCGCGGCGCGGGACCGGCTCCAGGACGTCGCGGCGCTCTTCGACGGTTACGTCGCGGCGGGCGAGCAGATCCTCGCGCGCCGCCGGGACGTCGGCGTCCCGCGCGCCACGCCCCCGCCCAGCCACCCGGAGGCGTGAACCTGTCGGTGCGTAGACTCGCGCGATGACTCTTCTTGCTGCAGAGCACGCGCTCCAGGCCGCCCAGCGTGCCGGCGACGTCGACGCCCTGGACGCGCTGCTGCATCCTCGGTGCGTCGGCGCCGGGCCCGACGGGTCGGTCTTCTCCAAGGAGGACGACCTGCAGGGCTACCGCTCGGGCTTCCTGCAGATCACCCGCCTGGAGGAGGAGTCGCTCGACGTCCAGGATGACGGAGCGAGCGGCGTGACCAGGCTGGTCGCCGCCGTGGAGGCGATCCAGGGCGGCACCGCAGTCTCGGCGCGGTTGGTCTACACGCGCCTCTGGCTGCGTGCGGACGAGGGATGGCAGGTTCTGGCTGCCACGCTCGCGCCGGCCGCTGAGCGCGCCTAGTCGTCGCCGTCGAAGAGCCCGCCGTCGAGCAGCCAGTGGTAGCGCAGGCGCAGCGCGCGCTCGGTGCTGGCGATCAGGGTGGCGACGACGAGCGCGACTCGCCGGGCTGAGGCGCCGCGCCGCGCGCTCTCGCTTCCCGTTCGACGCCATCGCCGGCGCCGTACCGAGCCGCGGCAGGATGCGCCGTTCGTCCCTTCTTGCGCCGCCCCGTTCGGCTTGCCGAAACCCCAGGCTGGGGCGAGTGTGAGGCGCATGGCGGGCGATCACCTGGGACAACCCGAACAGCAACCTCCCGAGAGGACGGCGACGGGGACGGGGACGGGCGCAGCGTTGCGCCGCGCGTGGGGAGAGTTCGTCGGCCCGGAGGCCACTCCGACGAACAACGTGCTGACGGCGGCGACCACGGCGGTGGGTGCGGTGGCCGCGGCGGTGGTTGCCGGGAAACGCGGCGGGACTTCCGCGCGCGCGGGCGTGGCGTGCCTGCTGGCCGTCGACCTCTCCGGCGGCGTCTACGTCAACAACACGCGGGCGTGCGCCCGCTGGTACGAGCGCCCTGGGCAGGGGTTCGGCGCGCACGTCGCGTTCGCCGCGCTGCACGTGCACCCGGCGGCGGTCGCGTGGCTGGACGCGGGATCGGCACGACGCCGCGTCCACCCTGCCGGCTGGGCCGCGCTGCACTACGCCTACCTGATGGCCTCGACCGTCGTCATCCGCCGCTACCCCGCCCGACGGCGTGCCCTGGGCGTGGCCCTCACCGTCGGGGGGCTCGCGCTGGACGGCGCGCTCGGCCCGTCGCGGCTCGCGCCGTGGTTCGCCTGGACCTACTACCCCAAGCTGCTGCTGGGGCACGCCTCGGCGGCCCTGTGGTCGGACGACGACCTGACCGCCGACGAACCGCCGCGGTCCGTGTCATCGTCCGCACCGAGTGCGGGAGCCCGCGTCACGCCGTAGTCCCCGCGGGCCGGTATCGCTGCGCGACCGCCCCCGACTCGAAGTCGTGGCGGTCCACGAGCTCGAGCTGGACGCGCTCGCGCAGACCGGAAAGCAACGTCGGCCCGTACCCGGCGAGGACCGGCTGCACGAGGAACTCGTACTCGTCGATCAGGCCCAGGTCTGCCAACGCCACCGGGAGCTTCACGCCGCCCACCCACAGACCCTCGCCCGACTCCTGCTTGAGCCGCTGAACCGCCGGCCCCAGCTCGCCTCGTACCAGCTCGGCGTTCCAGTCGACCGCGCTCAGCGAGCTCGACACGACGTACTTCTTCGTCCCGTCGATGGCCTCGGCGAAGGGGATCTGCCACTCCTGCATCCAGTCGGGCCACGTGCCCGTGGCGGGCTTGCGCCACGCCGACTCCATCATCAAGTAGGTCACCCGGCCGAAGATCAGGGCATCGGCGCGCTCCATCTCGGCGGTCCAGTAGCGCATCGACTCCCCGTCCGGTGGAAGCCCGGCCTCGTGGTGGCAGCAGCCGTCGAGCGTGACGTTGATCGAGTAGCGAAGTGGTCTCATCCCGTCGGTCTCCCTTGATGTGCGTGCCCTCACCTGGATCCCACGAGGCCCTGCGTCCCGACGACGGCGAGCAGGCGGATCTTCTCCTCGGCCTCGCTCCCGGGAGCGGCCGTCAGCACGAGCAGCGCCTGGAGCTGGTCCTCGGTGACCAGCGCCTGGCAGTCGACCTCGATCTCCCCCACGACCGGGTGGACGAGCCTCTTGTGGTCTGCGAACCTCCGCGCCACCTCCTGGCGGTCCCACAGCCCTGCGAACTCCGGGCTCGTGCGCTGCAGCACCCGCACGAGCTCCCCGGCGCGCGAATCCTGGCCGAGCACCGCGACGGCGGAGCGCAGGCCCGCGACGAGCGCGCGGCCCTGCCGGTCGCGGTCGTCCTCCGGGTAGATCGCGCGAGCCGTCTCCGGATGGGCGAACCACCGGTAGATCTCGCTGCGGTCCCAGCCGGGGTGCGCGGTGGTGTCGCCGTAGAGGGCTCGGGCGAGCTCGTTCTGCGCGAGCGTCTCGCCGAGCGGGTCGATGATCAGCGCCGGGGTGTCGGCGAGACGGTCGAGAACCCGCTGGAGCGCGGGCGCGACGTGGCCGGGGTCCGTCGCCCGATCGGGGACGCCGTGCCCGGCGACGCGGTAGAGGTAGTCGCGCTCGTCGTCGGACAGGCGCAGCGCCCGCGCGATCGACGCGAGGATCTGCGTGCTCGGCTGCGGGCCGCGCTGCTGCTCCAGACGCGTGTAGTAGTCCGTGGACATGAGCGCGAGCTGCGCCACCTCCTCGCGGCGCAGCCCCGGTGCCCGACGGCGCAGCCCGGCCGGCAGCCCGACGTCGACCGGCTGCAGCGCCTCCCGGCGACGGCGGAGGAAGTCTGCGAGTGCGGCGCGGTCCATGCGTCCCATCGTCCGGGGTCGGCGCGGCGCGTGCTAGGGATCGCCAGTCCCCCGTTCACCGGACTCTGCCACGGCCCGCGCCGGGTGCCCAGGATCGAGGCATGGACATCACGAACAGCACCGTCTTCATCCCCGGCGCGACGAGCGGCATCGGGCTGGCGCTCGCGGTCGCGCTCCACGAGCAGGGCAGCACCGTCGTCGTCGGCGGGCGCCGCACCGAGCTGCTGGAGCAGATCGCCGCCGAGCACCCCGGCCTCGACACCGTGCGCATCGACACGACCGACCCCGAGAGCATCGCCTCGGCCGCCAAGGAGGTGCTCGACCGCCACCCCGACCTGGACACCCTCGTCACGATGGCCGGCATCATGCGCGTCGAGGACTGGCACCACCCCGAGGGGTTCCTCGACTCCGCCGAGGAGATCCTCACGACCAACGTGCTCGGCCCGATCCGTCTCATCGGCGCGTTCGTCGAGCACCTGCAGACCCGCCCGCACGCGACCATCGTCACCGTGTCGTCAGGCCTCGCGTTCGCGCCGCTCACGGCCACGCCGACCTACGACGCGTCCAAGGCCGCCATCCACATGCTCAGCGAGGCGCTGCGGCTCCAGCTCGCCGACACGAGCGTCGACGTCGTCGAGCTCGTCCCGCCGTCCGTCGCCACCGAGATCGTGCCCGGCCAGCGGGAGAGCGCCACCGCCATGCCGCTCGACGAGTACGTCACCGAGGTCGTCGAGCTCGTCCGCACCCAGCCCGACGCCCACGAGATCCTCGTCGAGCGCGTGAAGTTCCTCCGGTTCGGCGAGGTGCGCGGCGACTACGACGAGGTCGTGCGCGTGCTCAACGCATCGGACCCGCACGGCAGCTGAACCTCCGCCCGCCGGTGGCGGTCGGGTCCGAAGAACCCGGCCGCCACCGGCCGACGACGCGGGAGGTTCAGCCGCAGGTGATCGCGTCGAACGACGTCGAGTACTCCTTCGAGGCCGTCGCCCCGTCACGGTCGTGGCTCGCCGTGACCGTGACCGACCCGGCCTCGAGCTCGCCCGTGCGGGTGGTGAACGACTGGTAGGCGTTCTTCCCGGGAGCGACGTCGGCGAACGTCCTCTCGCCGAACGGCGTCGTGACGTCCACGTCCACCGCCGCGTCCTCGTCGTTGGTCGCCCGGACCGCGACGAAGGCCGTGCCGCCGAGGCACCGGGCATCCGCCGTGACGTCCACGACCGGTCCTGTGGGCTGCCCGCAGTCGACGTCGAGCGGGAGGCTGAGGTAGCGCGACCGGTTGCGGTCGATGTCGGACAGCAGGTCGCTCAGCTCGGTGCTGTTGGTGTTGTACGAGATCACGAGCTCGCCCTCGTCGCTGATCGCGGGGTGCGCGGCCACGTTGTACGTGTACGAGTCGCCCGCCAAGCCCTCGGTCTCCTCGTAGTCCGGCTGGCCCTCGGGGGTGTCGTAGACCTGCACGCGCTCGGTACCGCCGAAGCCCCACGGGGTGTCGGAGACGTGGGCGTAGATCCCCGAGCCGAGCCACGCGTCGGTCGTGACGAGCACGAACTTCCCCGCGACCTCGCTCACGCCGAACGTCGAGCCGACGTTCCCGAGGACGGCCACGGCGTCGGACTGCTCGGCCGACCAGGCATCACCGGTCCAGAACTCCCACGCGCCGTCGAGCTCCCCCGACTGCGCGCGAGCGAGGAACATCGCCTTCTCGCCGCCCACCGAACCGGTGCCGTAGATGTAGATCTGGTCGTCGATCCGGACCAGCTCGGTGCCCCAGCCGATGCCCTCGCCGTAGTACGTCGGCTGCACGTCCTCGAGCTCGAGGTCGGGCAGCGAGAACGTCGCGAGGTCCATGCCGATGCCCTCGAAGCCCCAGTGCCCCGGCCCGGTGTACCGCTGGAGGGCCTCGAAGACGTAGACCTTGCCGTCGTCGACGATGCCGTCGGCGTTCCAGTACCAGGGCTCGTCGTAGCCCTCGGGCCCGACGAGCGGCAGGCGGTGCTCCGCCGTCCCGTTGGTGACGAAGTCCCGCGGCGCGCCGTCCGGACCGCTGAGGACGAGCGTGTTGTGCACCGGGTCCTGCCTCGGGATGCTGCGGTCCTCGCCGATCGGCCCGACGAACGTGTCGTTGAGGAACCACGCCACGTCGCCGTCCGGCAGCGGCACGGAGAACATGCCGTCGCCCCCGGTCCAGTCACCCTCGCCGGCCGCATCGCCCCAGGCGAACCACGCGTCCTGGACGTCGGCGACCGTCGTCGCCGGCCCGTCGATCGCGACGGTGCACTCCTGCGGCGGCTCGCCGCAACCGGCGGGGAGCGGCTCGAAGCCCAGCGTGAGGAACCGGGCCCGGTTGAAGCTCACGTCGGACGTGAGCTCGCCGAAGTTCGAGTTGTTCGTGTTGTACGAGAGCACGAGCTCGTCGTCGCCGCTGATCGACGGGTGCACCGCGACGTTGTACGTGTACACGTCGCCCTCGAGGTCGGCGTCGTAGCCGGGCTGGCCCTCGGGCGTGTCGTAGACCTGCTGGCGCTCGGTCTCGGCGAAGCCCCACGGCGTCGCCGAGACGTGGGCGTGGATCCCCGAGCCGAGGTAGCTGTCGGTGGTCAGCAGCACGTACTGCCCCTGGACCTCGGCCACGCCGAACGACGACCCGACGTTGTTCGCGACGATCGCCGAGTCGGCCTCCTCGGCCGACCAGCCGCTGCCGTCCCAGAACTCCCAGGCACCCGTCAGCTCGCCGGTGCGTGCGCGAGCGACGTGCACCTCCTTCTCGGGGTGCGCCTGGGAGCCCATGCCGTAGACGTAGACGTAGTCGTCGACGGGCACCAGCTCGACGCCCCACGTGATGCCGGCGCCGTCGTAGGTCGGCACGATCTCCTCGACCTGGTAGTCGTCCAACGAGAGGACGGCGATGTCGGTCCCGATCCAGTCGAAGCCCCAGTGGCCCTCCCCCGCGACGTCCTGCTGCGCCTCGAAGACGTACAGCCTGCCGTCGTCGACGATGCCGTCCGTGTTCCAGTACCAGGGGTCGTCGAAGCCGTCGGGACCGACGAGCGTCGTCGGTGCCTCGGGCGTCCCTCCGGTGACGGTGTCGACCGGCTTACCGTCAGGGCCGGCGGTAACGATCGAGTTGTGCACCATCGTGCCGGGCACGCTGCGGTCGGGCGCGGTGGGGCCGAGGAACGTGTCGTTGTAGAGCCACGCGACGCCCCCGTCCGGGAGCGGGACCGAGTACGTCCCGTCCGCGCCCGCCCACTCGCCCTGGCCCGCGGCGTCCCCGAAGTCCCACCACGCGTCCTGCAGGTCCGTCGCCGGTGTCGCATCACCGGCGATGACCGCCGTGCAGTCCACCGCGGCCGACGCCGCCCCCTCGGGCTCGTCCGCGGCGACCGCCGGTGCCACCAGCGCCCCCGCGACCACCAGAACCGCCGAACCTGACCACGCGCCGATCCGTCTGCTTCGTCGTACGTCTCGCATACCGTGCTCTACCTCTCCGTCGAGTGTCGTGAGCGGGCGGTGTCACCGGTCGACGTGCCACCTCGATGTCGACCGCACGCGTCGTCCCCTCGGCGGGACGCCGGCACGGAGACGTTGCCCGGCCGTCGTCGCCACGCTGACGCTCCAGCGCGTCGCTCCGGCAACCATCGGCCCGTTCCCCTGCGAGCATCGTGGGGTGTGACATCGCTGTCAAGACCCCGGGCGCGGTCAGCGTGTGCCGGCCCGTGGCCCGGTCAGAACAGCGGCCACGGGACGGCGGGCATGTCGCCCTCCGGCGCGGGGAACCGCGAGGCGTGCAGCAGTCGGTCGCAGCGCTCGGCGAGGGCGGTCACCTCGTCGGGCGCGAGGAGCTCGGCCAGACGGCGGCCGAGATCGCCGTCGTGGTCGCTGCCCAGGGCGGCCCGCACGCGCTCGACGCCGGCCAGCTCGTCGTCGTCGAGGCTCTCGCCGAGCCAGCCCCAGAGGACCGTCCGCAGCTTGGGCTCGACGTGGAAGGTGACGCCGTGGTCGACGCCGAGGCGCCGCCCGTCGGGCAGCGGCAGCACGTGCCCGCCCTTGCGGTCGGCGTTGTTCACGACCGCGTCGAACACCGCCATGCGCCGCAGCGCCGGGGAGTCCTCGTGGATCACGCTCACCGGACGGTCATCCTCGTCGACGCCCTCCAGCACCGTCCGCACACCGTCGGTGGGCACTTCGTCCGTCGGCACGACGTCGACCGGCGACTGCACCTCGTCCACCTGCTGCCAGAGCTGCACCATGCCGGGACCCAGCGGTCCGTCGCGCAGCCACGTGCGCGGCACGATCCCCCAGCCGAGCGACTCCGAGACGAGGTACGCGGCCACCTCCCGGCCCGCCAGCGTGCCCTCCGGGAAGTCCCACAGCGGCTTCTCGCCGGCCACCGGCTTGTACACGACCTCGACGCCCCCGATCCGCGCGAGGAACGTCGCGTTGGACGCGACGCGGATGCGTCCGACGACGTCGAGCGGCGCCGCGTCGAGGTCGCCGTCCGGCGTCGTCACGCCTCGTCGGGCAACGCGCACTCGTGCCCGTCGGGGTCCATCGGTGCACCGCAGTGCGGGCAGGCGGGGCGGCCCGCGAGCACGACGGCGCGCGTGCGCTGCGCGAACGCGCGGGCCGTGCCGACGGGCATCCGGACCACGAGCGCCTCCGCGGGCTCCGGCTCGTCCGCCTCAGGGTCCAGCTCGTCGTCGTCCACGAACGGGAACGCCTCGACGATCACCTGCGCCGTGCGGGGATCCCAGGCGAGCCGCATCGACCCCGTCCGGAACTCCTCCTCGACCGGAAGGTCCAGCGGGTCGTCGTCGATCAGCTCGGCGGGCACCTCGGCGGGGACGCTGTACCGGTTGTCGGGCGCCTCCATCAGCTCGTCGAGCAGGCGCTGGACGGTCTCGGCGAGGACGGCGGACTGCTCCTTCTCGAGGGCGACGCTCGTCGTCCGGTTGCCGGAGCGAGCCTGCAGGTAGAACGTGCGGGAACCGGGCATCCCGACGGTCCCGACGACGACGCGGTCGGGCCAGTCGTACTCATGGACGAGAGTGGGCATGCCCTCACTCTACGAGCGGTCGCGACGTGGTTGACGGACAGCCGCGGGTCGGACGTCAGGACGCCTGGACATCGCTCGGGTCGTCGGGCTCTACCGGCCCGGCACCGCCCCCGACCGGCGCATCGCCGACGGGCGCAGCCGTGCGCAGCCACGAGAGGTCGCCGGCATCGGTGTTGACGGCCACCACCTCCGGGCGGTGCGCGCCGTACCGGACGATCGAGATCGACGCCGGGCCGACGACGATGCGCTGGAACAGGTCCAGGTGCATCCCCAGCGCGTCGGCCAGCACGGACTTGATCACGTCCCCGTGCGAGACCGCAGCCCAGACCGCGTCGTCCCCGTAGCGTGCCGCGACTTCGGCGTCGTGGCGCCGGATCGCTTCGACGCTCCGGGCCTGCATCGCCGCGAGCGACTCGCCGCCGGGGAAGATCGCAGCCGACGGCTGCGTCTGCACGACGGACCACAACGGCTCCTTGGCCAGATCCTTCAGCGCGCGCCCCTGCCACTGCCCGTAGTCACATTCGGTGATCCCGTGCTCGGTCACCATCTCCGGGGCCCCCGGCTGGTGGTCGAGCAGTGCCCGCGCGGTCTGCCGGCACCGTTCGAGCGGACTCGTCACGACGCGCAGCAGCGGGACGCTCCCGACACGCTTCGCGGCCCGGACCGCATGGTCCTCGCCCGTGGCGTCGAGGTGCACTCTCGCCGCACGGCCGGCAAGGATCCCTCCCGCGTTCGCGGTCGTGCGGCCATGGCGGACGAGGAGGACTGTCGGCATGCCCTGAGCGTAGGCGCGTTCCTGGTGCGTGCGTGGCACCTGAGCCGCTGACATCGCCGGGCACTGTTTCGGATGCACCGGGAGACGGCGGAATTTCAATCCATGTGCACATTCGTAAGCCGACGGCGCCTTCACTGCGGACACGCTAGTTCTAGCACTAGCGCTTCATTGCTCGATACATCGATTCCCACACCTGCACGCTTCGCCAAAGTCTGGCCGTGTCCGGCACCCGCGAGGCTCAGGGGCGTCGCGGCACACGACAAGTCCCACCGACATTCACCTGTCAGCGGAACAGCGCCTGCCAACTCCCGCCATGAAGGCGACGCGGTCGAACTCATTCCTCTGACCATCATGACGGCTATGCGGCCCGCCAAGGCGCCAGCTCCTCCACAGTCCCGCCAACCGGGCTGGTCATCCGGCCGGTCAACCTGGTAGTGACCAGCCCGACGCCCACGCTCATGCTCGCGGAAACTCCGTCAATCGCATATTGCGCTCTTCCAGAGCAATGTCGGGCCAAACTAGGAGCGAGCCATCACCACGACGTGGTGAGCCTCGAAGTTCGCGCTGACCTTCCCGGGGCGACGCCAAAGCGACCGCGGCGAGTCCCGATCACGCGAGCAGACAGGTTGCGCACCATCGTCGCCGCGGACACTGTCAGTGCCGTACGACACAATGTGTCCGTGACATCACCCAGGACAGCTCCAGTACCAGGTGCCCCGCACGAACCGCGACGGAAGAGGCATCACTACCTACCCATCGCCTACATGTCGGCGTGGGCAGATATGGACGAACGAGTTGCGGCGCGCAAGCGTCGCAATGACAAGACTTTTGTTACCTCGATGAAAAACGTGGCCCTCGAGGGCAATCTCTACACGATTGATGTTGACGGCCGCCCCGACGACAGTTTCGAGGTAGCACTTTCACAGCACGTTGAGCCACGACTCCCCGAGTTGCTAGCGCGAATCCGCCAACACCGCGCACCCCGAAGAGGTACAGCAGACCGACGCGAGGTTGCCGAAGCAATCGCGTTCCAGCACGCGCGCACGCCCGCAGTACTAGGCAGGTATCTTTTCCCAACACGTGTCTATGAGGCGATCGGCCATTACCCGATTACGTCCGATGAAATGCGTGAGTATCTAGCACAAAAACTTGGGAGCGAGCCGTTGGCCGGCGAAGTAGAAGGTGCATTGATCTACGTAAACCATAGCCTTAGTGACGGTGTGCCCACCAACAAGGAGGCGCTCGAGGTCGCAATACGGCATGTGGAGTTGCTCGCTCCACTGCTCGAGAGGCGGGCATGGCGCGTGGAGACTGCGCAAAGCGGGAGGTTCATCACGTCCGATCGTCCGGTCGCAACGTGGCAGCCAAGGCGTTATCTGTTTCAGGGGACTGGCTTCGACGGCGCGCACGAGATCCGCTTCCCGCTAGGACCGAACCACCTTCTTGTGCTAGGCAGAGACGGCGGCTCCGACGAGCGCTACATCGTAGATGCGAGTCGCGTACGTGATGTAAACAGCTATTCAGCGGCCGCTTGTGATCAACTGGTCATTGCATCGCCATCCGATAAGGCAGTTCTCGCGAACTACGTTATGGGCGACCGTGGACCAGTTCTGCGCTTCAATATGGCTCGGCTAAAAAATGACACCGGTAACGGAAACCCGGTGCCCGCAGGCAGCGAGGTACTCCACATCTATGTCGAGGACGTCTAGCGTTATTTCAGGCTGGCGAGCACGCGGACTCGACCAATAGAGCATCGTCACACCTTGGCTAATTTCCTGAAGGAGAAGCCACTGAGCGCCATACCGTACTCGTAGCGAGGCCAACTTGGCACACGCGTACGCAGATTTCGCTTGGGACCCGAGTCGCGAGCTTGCCACCAAGACGCGCTCGCATTGGCGATCTCAGTTGGCCTGCTCAAACGTCTCGAGATCCAGTACAGCCCTTCGAATAGAACGATAGTCATCCTTCGGAACTGTGACAAATTCGGCATGGTCGCTTTCATCGTCTACCTCGAATAGGCCCTGCGGCGCAGCGGTTGTCGAAACGAGCTCGACATAGCACCCAAAATCCAATGTAAAAACGTCGAACCGCTTCCCAGGGCGGTCGTTTGCCGACACCCCTCGCTTGATGACGTGTAGAACCCTGGAGTCGTACAATGCGATAATGAGCTCGTGTCGCCCCGATTGGCCCTGCTCGAGCAGGAAGGCGCGAGCCTTTCGCGTACCGATCACTTCGTCAATGATCCAATGAAGAAGCTCAATCGCGCGCTCGTTGGCCTGAACTGACTTTTCTTTGTCCCTGAGGTACCATTGGCGGGCCGCCTGCCTGACGTGCGGGACAGAGATCGGGTCATCGACCGCCAACCGGGCAGCGTGAATGGCAACGTTGATTGCGTCTCGGGGCACCCCTTCTACTGCACGCACAAACTCGGCAAAGGCGTTTCTCTGAGTGAAGGCGCGCCTAACAAATTCATCCGCCGTGCCTATCTGCGCCGAGTCGCCCTCAGCCAAGAAACTCGATACGTGCCGAAATAGGAGTTCGGCAAAGAATGCCTTTGCCTTATCCTCGTCGTTACCAAAGACCATGAAGTCATCGAGCTCAAGGTCGGCGAAGATGTCCGCACCGAGTTCGAAACCAATATAGCCTCCGACCCCATCGGGCTCGGAGAAGTTGCTCCGCTGTTCGATTGCGCCTATTTTTACGCTGACATTCTGCACGGGCAAGACGCAGCGCCGAAGTAGGTCCGCGAGCAGCGGTTGCAGGTCGAGCGGCACATCGGACCACTCATCGAGAATCAGCCACAATCGGCCCGGCAAGCTCTGAGCAAGGCCCGCCACGGCCTGCGACACGGCACCGAAATGAACATGGTAGCGCCGAGGGCCTTGAACACGTACTGCAACCTCTTCCGAACTGGCGGCGGCATCCTCAGCGTTCGCCTCGAATCCGCCATTCGAGCGAGTTAAGGTGAAGCCAACCCGCGCCCGAGATTCCTCGGATCGCTGCCTAGTGATCGCTCGCTCTTCGTCACCGCTGACGCGAACATCAGTAATTGCTCGTTCCAGGTCATCCAGATGCCTCATCGACACTGAGTAGTCAAAGCCACCTACTTCGTCAGCCTCGAGCACTTGGATGCTCAGTGCGTTGTAGACGTGGCTCAGTACGTCAACTAGGAGCCGGGTCCCACGCTCGGGCAACGGAACAGAGCGGTCACCATAGATTCCGCCATTGGAGCCGATAGTTCGCAAGTCAACGTATACCGGGACATCCCCGGCGGTCTGAGTTTGCTCCGCCAGGAACTGAAGTACGTGGGTCTTTCCCGTGCCTCGCCTCCCGTATACCACCTGATGATCTTGCGATGCAAGAAGCTCAAGTATTGGACCAGCGCTTACGAAAGTGCGGACGAGTTCGTCGGTCTGATTGACCTCCGCACGCCGCACAAGCTTCAAGATCGCTGAGTTGATCGCTGAGGTCACGGGCAGACGATACCGGTGAATACGTCGCCTGGGCTAGACCGGGACCACCGCGACGGCGACCTCGACATCCACGTCATCGACCGCGCCACCGGCGAGATCCTGCGCGAGCTCACCCTCGACCCCGCACGCGACTACCAGCCCACCGGCCGACAACACCGCCCAGACCCCGAACAACGAAAAGCCGGACCTACGAAAACGTAGGTCCGGCTGTCCGCGATGTCGTGAGACATCACACGGTCGGGCTGACAGGATTTGAACCTGCGACCCCCTGACCCCCAGTCAGGTGCGCTACCAAGCTGCGCCACAGCCCGTGGCTGGATCACTGGCCCTCACACGCTGCACAACACCGCGCGTCCTGGCCCCGTGAAGCCTCGGATACTCTACCCCATCCGCGACGCCTCCAGCGCACCGTTTGCCCCGGTCGCGGCTGTGCTGCGGGTCTCGTCCACGCCCTGAGCAGCGGCGTCGTCCTCCCCCGTCGGCAGGTGCGCGCGCCACGCGCTCGCGACGATCGCCAGGCACACCGCGGCGATGACCAGCCCGCCGAGGAACATCTGCGCGTACGTCCACCGCACGGACAGCGCCGCGAGCGCCACGGGCACGCAGAACCCGACGTACGTGAGCGAGTAGTACACGGCCGTGAGCCCGGCGAGGTCGTCGGGCGTCGCGATGCGCTGCACCTCGCTGAGCCCGGCGACGAGCGCGAGCCCGTACCCGGCGCCGAGCACCATCGCGGCGACGAGCGCCGTCGGGAGGTCGAGGCGCGCCGACGCGAGCGCGCCGAGCCCCATCCCGACCACGACGATCGACATCGCGACGACGGACGCCCGTGCGCTGTGCCGGGTGTCGATGAGGCGGCCGAGCACCTGGATCCCGACGCCGCAGCCGAGACCGAGCACCGTCATGAGGCCGGAGAACGCGATGGGCGCACTCCCCGCGCTCGTGGAAACGAGCCCCGGCAGCACGGCGTACGCGCTGCCCGCGCATCCGAACACCCAGGGCGCCACCGGCACGACGACGCGCAGGAACCGCCGGTGCGCGACGGCCGGCACGCGCAGGTCGTCGCGCAGCCGACCGCGAGCGGCGCCGTCGGCCGCGACGCGCGTCTCCGGCACGCCGAGCACCCACACGCCCGCCGCGACGGCGAGCGCCGCGTGCAGCAGATAGGCGGTGTGCGTCGGCCACGGCGCCCACTGCGCGAGCACCGCCGCGACGCCCGCCCCGACGAGGAACCCCAGCGTGAGGGCGAGGCCGGCGCGCCGGGCGCCGGAGCCGCCGTCGGGCACCCCGGACGTGCGGGACGCCGCGTCGCTGAGCTCCTTGACCCACGTGGTGCCCACGGCCATGACGAGGCCGAGCGCGACCCCGCACAGCACCCGCCCGGTCGCGAGCAGCGCGGCCGACGACTCCCCCGCCGCGAGCACGAGCGACCCGGCGAGCCCGATCGGCGCCGCGGGCAGCAGCAGTGGCCGCCGCCCGTACCGGTCGGCGAGCGGTCCGCCGAGCAGCAGCGCGGGCACGATGCCGAGCACGTACGCGGCGAGCAGCGCGTCGACGGTCACCGCCGAGAAGTGCCCCACCTCCCGGTACATGACGAGCAGAGGCGTGAACTCGTTGCCGCCCCACGCGACGGCGAACATCACCGCCGCGACGGCGACCCACGCCCGCGGCCCGACGGCGGCGCTCGCCCCACGCGCGGAGGCCGCGGTCTCGCCCTCGGTCGCCGACATCGAGACCGCGCTCACAGACCCGACCTCGCGTCCTCGAGGTGGCGTTGGATGCGGCGCTTGTACGTGCGGGTGTCGCGCACCTCGAGCGCGTCGATCAGCGCTCGGTGCCCGGCGACGAACGTCGTCGCGCGGCTCGGGTCCCACCGGACGCTGTGCGCGACCATGCGCTGCTGGCGCTCGCGCAGGCTCACAAAGAACGTCGTGAGCAGCGCGTTGCCACCCGCGGCGACGATCTCCTGGTGGAAGCGCGCGTCGAGGGTCGCGTACTCCGCGACGTCGCCGTCGGCGACCGCGGCCTCCTGCGCCGTGACGAGGTCGCGCAGGAGCGCGACGAGGGTCGCGAGCTCGGCGTCGGGCAGGCGCACGACGGTCTGCGCGGCGTGGGTCTCGACGAGCAGACGCGCGTCGAGGACGGCGTCCGCCTCCCCTGGCGCGACGGGGACGACGAGCGCGCCGCGCTTCGGGTAGAGGCGCAGCAGGCCCTCGGTCTCCAGGCGCAGGAACGCCTCGCGCACCGGCGTGCGGCTCACGCCGAGCTGCTCGGCGATCTCGCCCTCGCTCGTCATCGACCCGCCGGGCAGCGTGCCGTCGAGGACGAGGGACTTCACGTGTCGGTAGGCCTGCTCCGTGGCAGAACCGCTGGTCGTGCGAGGCATAGATACATGATGCATCCATCTGGTGCACGACTTCGACCTGAGTGGCACCGCGTGCACGTGGCCCTCGCCACACCGAACGCGGACCTTCACGTGTGCGTAGAGGTCCGCCCCTACTTACAGTTTGGCCGAAACTGTAAGTAAGGTGCGAGCGTGGACACACAGGACGGCATCGCCATCACGCCCGTCGGATACGAGACCCACGCCTGGGTCGCGGAGAACGACGGCATGTCCACACGTGCCCAGGTCGCCGCGGGATCGGGCCCGTACGAATCCAGCCTGCCAGCCCTCATCGCAGACCATTCCCCTGGCCTGTCGCCTCGGCACTCCGCCGACGCGGAGGAGGCAGCCGCTGCTCTCGCGCGGTTCGACTCCTACGCCAGCTCCACCCTCGGACCTGACAGCCCCACCCTCGGACCGATGGCGTCGATCCTGCTGCGCACCGAGTCGGCGTCCTCGTCGCAGATCGAGAACCTCACGGTCGGCGCCAAGCAGCTGGCGCTCGCAGAGATCCACCAGACGACGAGTACCAACGCCCGCACCGTCGTCGCGAACGTGCGCGCCATGCAGGCCGCGCTGGACATCGCCGACAAGATCGACGAGGACTCGATCCTCACGATGCACCGCGAGCTTCTCGCCGGGCAGCCCGGGTGGGAGGACCACGCGGGTCGATACCGGCAGACCCTCGTCTGGGTCGGGTCCTCGAGCATCAGCCCTCGTCTGGGTCGGGTCCTCGAGCATCAGCCCTCGTGGCGCCACGCACGTCGGGCCTCAGCCGGAGCTCGTGCCAGGGGCGATGGCTGATCTGGTCGCCTTCGTGCGCCGAGAGGATCTCCCCATCGTCGTCCAGACGGCCGTCGCGCACGCCCAGCTCGAGACCATCCACCCGTTCACGGACGGCAACGGGCGCACCGGACGTGCCCTCGTCCACGCCATGCTCCGCTCCAAGGGACTCACCCGGAGCACGATCGCACCGGTCTCCGCCGGACTGCTCGTGGACACCGAGGCCTACTTCGATGCCCTGACCGCGTATCGCTCGGGGGACGCCTGGCCGATCGTCGAACAGTTCTCGCGCGCGAGCCGGTACGCCGCGACGGCCGGCGCGCGGCTCGTCGACGACCTCGCCGCACAGGTCAACGACGCACGAGACCGGCTCGTCGGCCTACGACCCCAGGCCTCTGCCTGGAAGGTCGTCCCGCACCTCGTGGCGCATCCGGTCGTCAACGCAGCGTTCCTGCGCGACCACCTCGGCTTCAGCGACGTCACCGCGCAGCGAGCGTTGAGCCAGCTCTCCGACGCAGGCATCCTCCGCGAGCGCAGCGGTCTGCGCCGGAACCGTGTCTGGCAGCACGACGGGATCATCGCTGTCCTCGACCTGTTCGCTCAGGGGATCCGGCGTCGCTGATCGTGGACGTGCCCGGGATGGACTCGTCGTGTGACCTCAGCGTCGTGTGACCTCAGCGTCGTGTGACCTCACGGGGACCGGCGGCTCGGCCCCGCGCCGCCGGGGCTGCTGCGGCGCAGCGGCTCGTGCACGCGCCACACGCGCCGGTAGGCCCGGTACCCGTGGCGCGCCCACACGAGGAACGACACGACCGCACCGACCACCCCGACGACGATCCCCCACCCTACCGAGCCCGTGACCAGCCGGACCGTGGCCCCGCACAGCATGCCGACGAGCGCCGACTCCACGACGGCGATGAGCAGCATCGAGCTCGCGAGCACCTGGGTCCGGTCACGCGACGCGAAGGGGTAGTAGGTGCGCTCCGCGCCTGCCCGGTCGTCGGCCGCCGACATGAGGAAGTACGGCTCGACGCCCGGGTCCAGGTCCACGTACGCCCCGCGCAGGCGGTTCATCGCGAGCACGTGCGCGAGGTCCTCCACCCCGGTGTTGATGACGCGCAGCTGCGTCACCGCGCCGAGCAGCGCGAGCAGGAGCAGCACCCCTACCGCGACCGCGCCGAACCTGCCGCGGAAGCCCGTCGCGTTCCCGAGCACGCCCAGGCTGAAGACCCCGGCGGACACGAGCGTGAGGAAGATCGCGATGCGCGTGAGGACCTCGCTCTGCGTGGTCGAGCGCGACGCCAGCAGGCTCCAGTGCTCGGTCGCGAGGATCTGGGCACGCAGCGCCCGCTGCGCGTCAGTCAGACGCGCAGCGTCGTCGCCCGACGACGCGGGCCCTGCCGTCGTCATCCCGTCATTGTCCTCCCGTGACCCGGTCACCGACCTGCTGGCCGCGCACTGCGCGCCCGCGCTCACCCGACCTCGACGAGCCGAAGGTCGCGGTCCAGCAGGCCACCCAGCCGCGTGGGTGCCGCAGCGAGGACGTCGTGCGGTGCAGCAGCGCCGTCGAACCAGGACACCCGCAGCTCGTCACCCGCGGCGGCCCACGTCCCCGCGACGACGCCGCCCACGGTGACGACCGCCGCCCCGCGGCTCACCACGGCGCGGTGCGCAGGCGGCACGACGTGCGCGTCCGACGTCCCCGGGCCGAGCACCCACTGGTCGAACACCGACAGCAGGCGGACCACCGACGTCGCGACCGTCGCCTCCAGCCCGTCCGCGTCCGCGCGCAGCACGAGCGCGCGCTCGCCCTCGACGTCGACCTCGGCCATCACGTCGCCACGCAGGTCCCCCAGCCAGCGGTCCAGGCGACCGCGGCCGGCGCCCAGCCCCTGGCCCAACCAGTAGTGGACGCGGTCCGGGGTCGCAGGCCCGTACGTGCGCAGGTACGCGACGATCGCGTGCCGGCCCGCGGCGTCGAGGTCGGGCCAGTCCACCCAGAGCGGGTTCGTGTCGAGGCGCTGGAACGCCGACCGGCCGTCGCCCGACGGGGCGAAGCTCATGTCACCGAACCACGCGAGCGGCTTGAGGAGAGTGTCCGTGCCGTCGCCGAACGACGGGCGCAGGTGGGCGAACCGGGCGTGCGACGCCACGGCGTCGCCGAGCTCGGCGCGCGTGAGGGGGCCGTCGGCCAGCGCGTCGCGCACGACGGCGCGCAGATCCGGCCACTCCGCGGGCGTCAGGCGGTAGTACTCCTGCCAGCTCGTCCGTTCCCACATCCGTCCGGCCCGGCGCAGTGCCAGGTAGGCGCCGCCGTCCTCGGGTGTGAGGAGATGGTTCGCGCCCCGGAACGCATACGTCCGCACGAGCCGTCCGTCCGCGACCGCCCGAGCGACCTCGCCCGGCTCCGACGCGCGCTGCCGTACGCGAACGGCGAGCTCGGCCGCGTCGTCGGAGGCGGCCGGGACGGCGCCGAGCCGCGCGACGACGTGCTCGGCCGGGTCGTCGCCGACCGGCTCGAGCAGGTGCCGCCGCGCCCGCCACGCGAGCGCCTGGGCCCAGGTGATCGCCACGCCTCGCAGGCTAGCGCTGGGCTCCGACACCCGCCGTCGGGATCAGACCACCGGTCCCGCGCCCCGCGCGACCTGGAGCACGCGCGCCACGCCCGGCTCGTCAGGCGCGTCCGTGATGTCCCGCCCGTCGAGCCAGCACCCGATCGCGTGCGCGAGCTCACCGGGGTGGCTGAAGTTCATCGCGTGCGCCGCGCCCTCGATCGCCACGACCGTCACGTGCGGCGGCGCGAGCGCTGCGACCTCCCGCACGCGCCACGGCGGCGGCATCAGGGGGTCGCGCGTGCCGATGGCCGCGAGCGTGGGCACGGGCACCCGGATCATGCGTTCGAGCGACGGAAAGCGGGCCAGCTCGGCGAAGACCTGCAGCGCATTCATCGGCCCGAACCGCGCGTAGTCGGGCACCGCGATGCGCGCCATCCTCGGGCTCTCGCGTCCGGCGTCCCGCGCGAGCTGGGTCAGGGCGCGCACGAACGGCTGGTTGTGCACCCCGCCGGCCGGCGATGCGAGCACGATGCCGGCCACCCGCTCCGGCGCGGCGTGCGCGACCTCGAGGCTGACCGGGCAACCCATCGAGTTGCCGACAAGGACGACACGTTCCAGCTCGAGCGCGTCCAGCAGGTCGAGCAGGGACCACGCGAGCGCCGGGATGCCGAGCGCGTGCGCCGGGTCCTCGCTGCGCCCGTAGCCGGGGAGGTCCGGGACGACGTTGGTCGCCCGCTGCGCGAGCCGTTCCGCCGTCGGCACGAGGCTCCTCCCCGAGACCGCGAACCCGTGGACGTGCACGAGCGGCACCGCGCCGGGCACCTCCGGCCCGAGGCGCACGAAGACCTCGCGCCCCTCCACCTCGACACGGCGCGTGCTCCATCCCTCGGACATGGCTCGATCCTGGCAGAACCCGCGTCGTCGCGCCCTGGCGGCGATGACCGATGATGGGCCGATGCACGAGGTGACGATCCGGCCGGCCCGCCCCGACGACGTCGCCGCCGTCGCGAGACTGCGGTGGCGGTGGGTGGTCGAGGAGAACGGCGCGACAGACGTCCTCGACGAGGACGAGTTCGTCGAGGCGTTCGCCGGGTGGGCCCGCGAGCAGGCCAGGACCCACCGGTGCTTCGTCGCCGAGCGGGAGGGTGCGGTGATCGGCATGGCCTGGCTCGCGCTCACAGCGCGCGTGCCCAGCCCGCGAGCGCCGCACCGCCGCAGCGGGGACCTGCAGAGCGTGTACGTGGTGCCCGACGCGCGGGACGCCGGGCTCGGGTCACGTCTGGTCGAGGCCGTGGTCGCGCAGGCGGGCCGGCTCGGCGTCGAGCGCGTCGTCGTGCACAGCAGCGAGCGTGCCGTCTCCGCGTACGATCGCGCAGGTTTCGTCGTGGACGAGCGGCTGCGGCACCGGGCCGTCCGCCGGGACGTGATCGTCGAGCTCGCGGGGGTCGGTTCGCTGGCGGTCCTCGCGGTCGGCTGCCCGACATCCGTGCCCGACGCGAGCCTCCTGCCGCACCTCCCAGAGGAACTACGCGACGACGCAATGGTCGTGACGGACGGCGCCGACCTTCGGGCAACGTTGGAACTGAGCTAGCGCCCAGCCGACACGAGGGGTCCGACCGGACACCAGGTCACCGCCGGCGTCTGACGCTCGCGAGATAGCGACGTACCGCGCGAGACGGGGCTCCTCAGGGGCCGTGCGTCGCTATCTGGGCCGTGCGTCGCTATCTCGCGGCGGCGTGCTCGGGTCGGCGCCGCGCGGCGGTGTCCGACGGCGCTCGTCGTCGCCGCCCAGCGCGGCGCCGAGCGCCGCGAGCACGAGCAGGTCCACGACCAGCCCCGCGACGCCGACCCACTGCAGCGCGCGGAACACGAGCAGCTGCGTGAGCAGCAGCGACACGAGCACGCCGCGCCGCACCCAGACGGCCCCCGCGCGACGGTCCGCGCTCTGCCCGCCGCGCGCCCGCAGCACGCCCGTCACGACGCACGCGGCCGTCGCCGCGGCCCCGACGGCGATCCCGACGCCGACCCACGACGGCACGTCGATGTCCCGGACGAGCACGCGGATACCGGCGACCAGCGACCCCGCCGCCGTCCCGAGTACGAGCACCACGACGAGCACCCGGGCCCACCGCCGCTCGAGCGCGGCGGAGAACCATTCCGACGACCGGCGCACGAGCGCGCGGACCGGGTCGGGGAGGTCGACGTCGTCGCGCGGCACGGCCTCGACGAGCGCCGACACTTCCTCGGCGCCCGGCTCGCCGCGCCCGAGCTCGACGAGCGCGCGCGCCTCGTCGCGCTCCGTGACGGTGAACCCGCCGGCGACCCCGGCGACCGCCCGGTCCGTGGCCACCGCGAGGTACTCCGCCGCGTGGTGGCGCCGCCGCCCGTGCAGCGCCTCGACGACCAGGACGAGCGCCACGACGGTCGCGTAGATGAGCGCCGCGGTCGGTTGGTAGAAGTAGTCGTTGTCGGACGTGACGAACTTGCCGATCTCGTCGACGAACAGCCCGAACCCGACGCCGCCGAGCACCGCCCCGAGCGAGCGCAGCGTCGGCCCGACGAAGGACAGAAGGACGACGATCCCGAGCGCCATCCCGAGCCCGCCCCACAGCACGTGCGCGACGTGCAGGTCTCCCCCGCCGACCTGCGGGTAGCCCGAGGCGGCGAGGAGGAACCGCGTGACGAGCACGGTCGCCACGGCGACGACGAGGAACGTCACGAGGTGCCGCACCGCGGCGGTGTCGCGGGCGACCCCGAGCCGCAGCGCACGCCCGCGCCGGTCCATCCCGGTGCGAGGGGCACCGGTCCCGCGCGGGGCGCGGTCCGCCGTCGGGCGCCCGGATCTCTCCGGGCCGCCCGAGGGCGAGACGCTCCCCGCGCGCAGGCTCACCGCTTGCGCTTCTCCCGCACGCGCACGCTGATCTCGATGGGCGTGCCCTCGAACCCGAACGTCTCGCGCAGGCGGCGCTCGATGAAGCGGCGGTAGCCCGCCTCGAGGAAGCCCGTCGCGAAGACGACGAACCGCGGCGGACGTGTGGACGCCTGCGTCGCGAAGAGGATGCGCGGCTGCTTGCCGCCGCGCAGGGGGTGCGGGTGCGCCGCGACGAGCTCGCCGAGGAACGCGTTGAGGCGGCCGGTCGGGATGCGCATGTCCCACGACTCGAGCGAGCGCTGGATCGCGGGCACGAGGCGGTCGGTGTGCCAGCCGGTGCGCGCGGAGACGTTGATGCGCGGCGCCCACGTGACCTGCACGAGGTCCTTCTCGATCTCGCGCTCGAGGAACGGGCGACGGTCCTCGTCCATGAGGTCCCACTTGTTGTACGCGATGACGAGCGCACGCCCCGCGTCCACGACCTGCGAGATGACGCGCGTGTCCTGCTCCGTGAGCGGCACCGACGCGTCGACCAGGACGACGGCGATCTCCGCCTTCTCGATCGCGGCCTGCGTGCGCAGCGACGCGTAGAAGTCGGCGCCCTTGGTCTGGTGCACGCGGCGGCGGATCCCCGCGGTGTCGACGAGGACGTACGGGACGCCCTTGATCGAGACGAGCTCGTCGACCGGGTCGCGCGTCGTGCCCGCGGTCTCGTCGACGACGACGCGGTCGGCGCCCGCGATCTTGTTGAGCAGCGACGACTTGCCGACGTTCGGCCGCCCGATGAGCGCCACGCGACGCGGGCCCGTGGGCCGCACCTCGCCGTGCTCCGACTCGGTCGGCAGCGCCTTCATCGCAGCCTCGAGCAGGTCGCCCGTGCCGCGGCCGTGCAGGGCCGAGACCGGGTGCGGCTCGCCGAGACCGAGTGCCCACAGGTACGCGGCATCCGCCTCGCCCGACTGCCCGTCGACCTTGTTGGCGCACAGCACGACGGGCTTGCCGGACTCGCGCAGGAGGCGCACGACGCGCTCGTCGGTCGCGGTGGCGCCGACCGTCGCGTCCACGACGAACAGCACCGCGTCGGCGAGCGAGATCGCGACCTCGGCCTGCTCGGCGACCTTGTGCTCGAGCCCGGCGACGTCGACCTCCCAGCCGCCCGTGTCGACGAGCGTGAACCGGCGACCGGCCCACTCGGCGGGGTAGCTCACGCGGTCGCGCGTCACGCCGGGCTTGTCCTCGACGACGGCCTCGCGGCGCCCGATGATGCGGTTGACGAGGGTCGACTTGCCGACGTTGGGCCGTCCGACGACGGCAAGGACGGGCAGCGGGGCCTCGGGCTCGTAGCCCTCGATCTCCTCGCCGTCGGCGTCGAGCAGGACGAGGTCGGTGTCCTCGAGCTCGTAGTCCTCCAGGCCGGCGCGCAGCGCGCGCTCGCGCGCCGCGTCGTCTGCGACCTCCGCGGACGGCGTGGCGGGCTGGGCGTGGTCGGGTGTGGTCATGGCATCCATTCTCCCAGGCCGCGGGCCGGACTCCGAACGCGACGCCGCGCGACCCCTGCCGAGCTCTGCGGATCAGCCCGGAGCGCCGGAGTGACGCTCCGCGAGCAGCGCCACCACGGCCCGCACGACGTCGTCCGGCACGGGCTCCGCGAGCGGGAACCGCAGCGTGCCCTTGCCATCCTGGTAGCGCGCGAGCCTACGTGCCAGGCCGTCGTCCTCGACGTCCGGGACCGGGTAGAGCGAGACGTGGTGGGCCCAGCCCGCGAGGTAGACGACGTAGCGGTCGTCGAGCGTGAAGGTCGGGATCCCGTAGCTGATGCGCTCACCAAGACCGGGGATCGTGTCGTGCACCACGCCACGCAGGTGCGCGACGACGGCACGGGCGTCCGGCGCGAGCGTCGCCAGGTAGTCGTCCACGGTCGTGGGCCTGGCCGGAGTGTCGGTCATGCGTCCTCCCCCTCCACCTGGCGCGAACCTACCGCGCGGTGGGCGAGCCCGCGAGGCGCACGAGCACGACGCCCGCCACCACGAGCACGCCCCCGGCGCCCTGCACGAGGCTCGGCACCTCGGCGAGCAGGAGCCACGCGATGAGGACGGCGAACAGCACCTCGGACAGCCCGACGAAGGAGGCGAGCCGCTCCCCCATCCGGACGGTCGCGGCGACGCCCGACACGTACGCGAACGCCGTCGCGACGAGCACGACGACGGCGAGCGGCACGTACCAGGGCGTCGCCGCCCCGAGCAGGGCGACGTCGACGAACGGCGCGGCGAACGGCAGGACACCGACGAGACCGGCCACGCCCAGCGCGAGCGCGCCCACGCCGAGGCCTGACGCCGCGAGCGCGACGGCCGGCAGCCGCGTGGGCCGGGCGGACAGGACGAAGTACGCGCCGAGCCCGGCGGCCGCACCGAGCGCGAACAGCACCCCGAGGAGGTCCGGGCGCGCTCCGGCGGGGTCGACGACGAGCACGAGCCCGCCGATCGCGACGACGCACCCGGCGAGCGTGAGCCTCGGCGGCACGTGGCGCGTGCGGGCCCACGCGAGCCCGACGAGCAGGACCGGCGCGAGGTACTCGAGCAGCAGCGCGATGCCGACGGGCATGCGCGCCACCGCGGCGAAGTAGCACAGCTGCGTCGCGGCGACCGCGACGAGGCCGAAGCCGAGCACGAGCCGCCACTCCTCGCGCAGCAGGCGGTGGCTGCCGCGCAGGGCGAACGCGGCGATCGGGAGCAGGACCACGGCCGAGCACAGTGCGCGGGCGAAGACCGCGGCGCCGGGCGTCCAGCCCGCCTCGAGCAGCGGCTTGACGAACGGGCCGCTCGCACCGAACGCGAGCGCCGACGCGAGGCCGAAGAGCACCCCGCTCCCCGGGCGGTCCCCGACCGCGCGCGGCGCGTCGAGGGCGTCGGCGGGGGCGCTCACAGCGGCGGTGCCGGTGGGGCCGACGGCGCACCGGGAGCCTGGCGATCGCGGTTCGGGTCGTCGGTGGGCAGCACCACGCCGGTGCGCGCCACGGTGTCGGCGACGAGCTCCGCGAGCGTCGTGCGGATGCGCTCGTTGGCGTCCACGAGGGCCTGCCGGCCGCTCACGCCGGGTGCGCGCTCGACGTCGAACGGCTCCCCGAAGCGCACGACGAGCCGGCGTCGCAGGCCCGGGAGGTGGTTGACGCCCTCGCCCGTGCGGCGCGTGCCGAGCACGGCGACGGGCACGACGTGCGCGGGCCCGTTGAGCGCGAGCCACGCGACCCCCGCGCGTGCGGACGTCGCGTCGCCGCGCCCCCGGTTGCCCTCGGGGAAGACGCCGACGGCCCCGCCGCGCCGGAGCACCGCGAGGCCGGTCGCGAGCGCGCGACGCCCACCAGGACGGTCCACGGGAATCTGACCGGCCGCGTGCAGGACCCAGCCGATCGGCCCGACGAACATCTCCTCCTTGACGAGGACGTGCAGGGGACGCGGCGCGACCCCGAGCACGATCGGGCCGTCGACGAAGCCGGTGTGGTTGGCCGCGAGCACGACCGGGCCGTCGGTCGGCACGAGGTGCGCCCCCTCGACCTGCGTGGCCCACACCACGCGGGCCAGGAACCGACCCACCCAGCGCGACCACGCCGGGCCGGCCGGCGACGGCACGCGCTCGCGGGCGACCGCGTCCGAACGGCTCATGTGCGGCTCACGGCGTCGGGCGGGGCCCTACCACCCGCCCGGTGACCCGCTCGACGACGTGCAGCACGGCGTCGACCGTCTGCTCGAGGTCCAGCTCGGAGGAGTCGACCGTGACGACGCCGTCGGCCGCGACGTGGAACTGCGACACGGTCGCGTCGTCGCGGTCGCGCCGCAGGACCTGGTCCCGCGTCGCCTCGACGGCGGCGGCGTCGGCCGTGCCGTGCACGTCGAGCGAGCGCCGCGCGAGGCGCGCCTCCTCGCTCGCGGTGAGGAGCACGCGCGCGTCGGCGTCCGGCGCGACGACGGTCGTGATGTCACGGCCCTCGGCGACGACACCACGCCCGCCCGCGGAACCGTCGGGCGTGCGCTCCGCCTCGATCACGGCACGTTGCAGGCGCCTCAGCTCGGCACGCACGCCGAGGTTGGTCGCGACGGCGCTCACGGCCGTCGAGATCTCGGTCGTGCGGATCGCCTCGCCGACGTCGGTCCCCTCGACGTGGACCGTGGGTGCCGAGGGGTCGAGCCCCATGACGAGGGGCATGACGCGCACGGCGTGCGCGACCGCGTCCTGGTCCGCGAGGTCCTCGCCGCGGTGCAGGCACCACCACGTCGCCGCGCGGTACATCGCACCGGTGTCGAGGTAGGCGAGCCCGAGCCGCCGGGCGACGCCCTTGGCCACGCTCGACTTGCCCGACCCCGAGGGCCCGTCGATCGCGACCGTGAGGGGCCCTTCGTGCGGCGACGACCCGCCGTCGGCCGTGCTCACTGCGCGAGGTCCTTGCGCAGTGAGGTCGCGCCGTGCAGGTACACGTGCTGGACCGCCGACCGCTCGACGTCGAGCTCCGCGTGCGCCATGAGCCGCACCACGCGCGGAAGAGCACCCGGGACGGCGATCTCCGTCGCGCACATGAGCGGCACGTCGCCGAGCCCCATCTCCCGCGCCGCCGCCGCCGGGAAGTCGGAGACGAGGTCCGGCGTGCAGGTGAAGAAGATCGAGATCAAGGACGAGGTGTCCACGGCGTTGGCGTCGAGGACCGCCTGCACCAGCTCGCGCGTGCGCGCGAACAGGTGCTCGCGGTCGTCGGCGTCGAGCTGGGTCGCGCCCCGGATGGCCCGGACCGGCATGGGTCGTGCTCCTTCGTGCGGGCCGGTGCGCCCGGCGGCGCCCCGGTCGGTGGTGACGGCGGGCTCGGGTCGGCTCACAGCCCGACGGCGGACATGAGGGTCCCGAGCTCGGTGCGGCCGAGGACGCGCGTGGTGCCCGGGCGCAGGTTGCCCAGCGCGATCGGGCCGATGCGCGTGCGCACGAGGCGCGTGACGGGGTGACCGACCTCCTCGAACATGCGACGCACGACGCGGTTGCGGCCCGAGTGCAGGACGATCTCGATCATCGTGGCGTCGGGGACCTGGTCGACGACGCGGTACGAGTCGGCGCGCGCGAGGCCGTCCTCGAGCTCGATCCCGTGCAGGAACTTGTTCGCGACGTTGCCCGACACCTTGCCCGCGACCGTGACGAGGTAGGTCTTGGCGACCTCGTGCGCGGGGTGCGCGAGCCGGTTCGCGAGCTCGCCGTCGTTCGTGAGCAGCAGCAGACCCTCGCTGTCCGCGTCGAGGCGCCCGACGTGGAACAGGCGCTCGGACCGGTTGGCGACGAGCTCGGTGAGCGACGGGCGCCCCTCCGGGTCGTGCATCGTCGACACGACGCCGCTCGGCTTGTTGAGCGCGAGCGTCACGCGCGACGTGTCGAGCTGCAGGCGCATGCCGTCGACGTGCACGACGGCGGTCGTCGGGTCGATGCGCACGCCGAGCTCGCGCACGCGCACGCCGTCGACCTCGACGCGTCCGGTCGAGATGAGCTCCTCGCACGCCCGACGCGAGCCGAGGCCGGCCGAGGCCAGCACCTTCTGCAGCCGCACGCCGTCCTCGACGTGCACGTCGCGCTGCGGCTCCTCCGGTTCCGCGCGGCGCGGCCGGCGCGGCGGTTGCGCGCCGCGCACGGGCTTTCCGCCCGAGGCGCCGCCTCGCCGGGCACCGCCCGAAGCGGCTCCGCCGCGTCGTGGGCCGCCCGTGCCGCCCGTACCGCCTGCTGCGCCGCGCGGCGCACGCCGGGGCGTACCGGGCGATCCGTCACCGCTCTGGCGCCGGTCTCCTTGGCTCATTCTCGTCCTTCGTCAGTCTTTCGCGGGCGTCGCCGGCTCGGCGTCGCCCTCCATGTCAGCCGCGTCGACGGCGCCCCCGTCCTGTCGGTCGTGGACCTCGCCGCGAGTCGCGGTGCGCAGGTCGGCGAGCCCGTCGAGGCCTTCGAGGTCGTCCATCTCGGGCAGGTGCGGCGCGAGCGCCGGGAGCTCGTCGAGCGACGTGTAGCCCATCCGCTCGAGGAAGTACCCCGTCGTGCCGAACAGGCCGGCGCCGGTGTAGGGGTCCTGGGCGACCTCCGCCACGAGACCTCGCGCGACGAGCGTGCGCACCACGCCGTCGACGTTGACCCCTCGCACCGCCGACACCTGGCCGCGGCTGACCGGTTGACGGTACGCGATGACGGCCAGAGTCTCCAACGCGGCCTGCGTCAGCCGGGCCGTCTGGCCGCCCTGGACGAACCGTCCGACGGCCTCCGCGTGCGCGGGAGCGGAGTAGACGCGCCACCCGCCACCCGCCTCGCGCAGCTCGAAACCGCGTGGCCGACCCCCGCGCTCGCCGCGGTACTCGGCCGCCAGCTCGTGCAGGGCCGCGACGACCTCGTCGACCGGGACCGCGAGCGCCGTCGCGAGCTCGACCACGGGGATCGGCTCGTCGGCGACCATGACGACCGCCTCGAGCGCCGCGGGAAGACCGCCGGGCAGCTCGTGGACCTCGGGCAGGAGCAGCACCTCGGGCTCGCTCACGCGGGCACCTCCTCGACGTCGGACGGCGCGTCGGACAGGTCAGGGGCGCCGGCGGGCGGCTCATCCTCGTCGAACTCGCTCCCGACGCCGGACAGCGCGGGCTCCGGCCCGCCGTCGTCCCCCGTCCAGCGCACGGAGAGCTCGCCGAGCGGGGTCACCTGGTCGAACCCGACGAGACCCTCGCGGAACAGCTCGAGCAGCGCGAGGAAGCGGGCCACGACGACGGCCGCCTCGTCCTCGCCCGCGACCAGGGCGCGGAACGTCGTCGTGCCGTGGCGGCGCACCCGGTCGACGACGACGCCCGCCTGCTCGCGCACGCTCACCGCGGGCGCGTGCAGGTGGTCGAGCGAGACGCCGGGCGGGGGCGCCTTGGGGGCGAGCGCGCGGGCCGCGAGCGCGGCGAGCTGGTCGGGGCCCAGCGTCCACACGAGCTCGGGCAGCAGCGCGGCGAGGTGCGGCTCGAGCTGGACGACGCGCGGGAAGCGTCGACCCTCGGACGCGAGCCGCTCCGCGAGCACGCCGCCGACCTGCTTGTACGCGCGGTACTGCAGGAGGCGCGCGAACAGCAGGTCACGCGCCTCGAGCAGCGCGAGATCCTCGTCGTCCTCGACGCTGCCCGTGGGCAGCAGGCGCGCGGCCTTGAGGTCGAGGAGCGTCGCGGCGACGACGAGGAACTCGCTCGCTGTGCCCAGGTCCCAGCCGGGGTGCTCCTCGCCCGCCGCACGCGCGGCGGTCGCCGCCCGCTCGGCGTCGCGGATGTAGGCGATGAAGTCGTCCGTCACGCGCGCGAGCGCGACCTCGGTGATGTCGAGCTTGTGCTTGGTGATGAGCGACAGGAGCAGGTCGAACGGTCCGCTGAAGTTGTCGAGGCGGACCTCGAACGCTCCCCCGGAGGCCCGGACGCCCGGTGCGACCGGCTCCGTCGTGAGCGTGTCAGGCGGCGTCGCCACGGGCGACCAGCTCCCGGGCGAGCTGCCGGTACGCGAGCGCGCCGGGGTGCGTCGGCGCGTAGACGGTGATGGGCTCGGCGGCGACCGACGCGTCGGGGAACTTCACGGTCCGGCCGATGACGGTGTGGAGCAGCTTGTCCCCGAACGCCTCGTGCACGCGCGCGACGACCTCGCGCGAGTGGAGCGTCCGGGAGTCGAACATCGTCGCGAGGATGCCGTCGACCTCGAGGCGCGGGTTGAGGCGGTCGCGCACCTTCTCGATCGTCTCGACGAGCAGCGCGACGCCGCGCAGCGCGAAGAACTCGCACTCGAGCGGGATGAGGACGCCGTGCGCGGCGGTGAGCGCGTTGACGGTGAGCAGGCCGAGGGACGGCTGGCAGTCGACGAGGATCACGTCGTAGTCGTCGACGACCGGCCGCAGGACGCGCGACAGGACGGACTCGCGCGCGACCTCCCCGACGAGCTGGACCTCCGCGGCAGACAGGTCGATGTTCGCCGGCAGCAGGTCGAGGTTCTCCACGTCCGTGCTCACGAGGACGTCGTGGATGTCGGCGCCGCGCTCCATGAGCAGGTTGTAGACCGTGCGGTCGAGCTCGTGCGGGTTCACACCGAGGCCCACGGACGCCGCGCCCTGCGGGTCGAAGTCGACGAGCAGCACCTTGCGGCCGTACTCCGCGAGCGTCGCCCCGAGGTTGATGGTCGTCGTCGTCTTGCCGACGCCGCCCTTCTGGTTGCACATCGCGATGATGCGGCCGGGGCCGTGCGAGGCGAGCGGCGCGGGGTCGGGGAAGTGCGGCACCGGGCGCCCGACGACGTCGAGGCGGGGCGCCTCGGTCACGAGGGCCGCGCCGCCGTCGGCACCGGCGGGCTCACCGACGCCGTGGCCGGCGCCGTCCGGTGACACGTCGGCGGCGGGACGGGCGGCGTCGTCGTGAGAGCTGCGCGCGCCGTGCGTCTCGGGCTGGGTCTCGGCCTGGCTGCTCACGTCCGCCACGGTATCGCAGGACCCTGCCGACGCTCGTGCGCACGCGCCCGCGCGCCGCGTTCCCGTCTGCGGGCGGAGGCGTCAGCCGAGCGCGCGCGGGTGCGCGGAGGCGTAGACCTCGCGCAGCGTGTCCGGCGTGACGAGCGTGTAGATCTGCGTCGTCGTCACCGAGGCGTGCCCGAGGAGCTCCTGGACTACGCGCACGTCCGCTCCCCCCGCGAGCAGGTGGGTCGCGAACGAGTGGCGCAGGGTGTGCGGCGAGATGCGCTCCGGGCGGTCGATGCCGGCGCGCTCGGCCGCCGTGCGGAGCACGGCCCAGGCGCTCTGGCGCGAGAGGCGCGCGCCGCGCGTGTTGAGGAACACAGCTGGCGTCCCGCGTCCGTGCGCCGCGAGGGCCGCCCGCCCGCGTACGAGGTAGGCGTCGAGCGCGCGGCGCGCGAACGACCCGACGGGAACGACGCGCTCCTTGCCGCCCTTGCCGAGCAGCCGCACCGCCCCCGAACCGAGGTCGAGGTCGTCGACGTCGAGGCTCACCGCCTCGGTGATCCGCGCGCCGGTCGAGTAGACGAGCTCCAGGAGCGCGCGGTCGCGCAGCGGCCCGGCGCCGTCGCCGAGGCCGGCGGCCTCGAGGATGCGCTCGACCTCGTCGGTCGAGATCGCCTTCGGCAGGCGCTTGCCCTGCGCGGGCGGCCGGACGTCCGCCGACGCGTCGGCGTCCGCGAGCCCCTCCGCGGTGCAGAACCGGTGCCAACCCCGCACGGCGGCCACCGACCGGGCCGTGGACGACGGCGAGAGGCTCGCGCCGCCGTCGGAGCCGGTACGCAGCGCCGTGACGTAGTCGCTGACGTCGCCGGGCTCCACGTCCCGGACGGCGTGGTTGCCGCGGGAGGCGAGGAAGGCGATGTAGCGCGCCAGGTCGCGCCGGTAGGCGGCGACGGTGTTCGCCGACAGGCCGCGCTCGACGGCGAGGTGGGCGAGGTACTCGCGCGCGGCGCGGTCGAGCGCGTCGGGCACGCGCGGCGCAGGCCCCGACCCGCTCACACCGACCTCGGCACGCCAGGGCTCACGCGGGACTCACAGAGGCAGGAAGACGTCGACCGCCACGACGACGAAGAGCAGCGTGAGGTAGGTGATCGAGGCGTGGAAGACCTTCATCTCCCCGACCTTGCCGCCCTTGCCGTCGGCCTTGTCCCGCGCACGACGCAGCATCGTCACGCACGACGAGAGGAACCACGCGCCGAGCGCCGTCGCGACGACCCCGTAGACCCACGTCATCCCCGCGAGGGGCCACAGGGCGAGCGACGACGCGACCATCGCGACGCCGTAGAGGATCATCTCGCGCGCGACCTTGCGGTCGTCCGCCACGACGGGGAGCATCGGCACGCCCGCGGTGGCGTAGTCGCGCTTGAACTTCATCGACAGCGGCCAGTAGTGCGGCGGCGTCCAGAAGAAGATGACGAGGAACAGGGCGAGCGCCGCCCAGCTCAGCGAGCCGGTGACGGCGGACCAGCCGATGAAGACCGGCATGCAGCCGGCGATCCCGCCCCACACGATGTTCTGCGGCGTCCGGCGCTTGAGGATCATCGTGTAGCCGACGACGTAGATGAGGATCGCCGCGAACGTGAGCCACGCGGAGACCACGTTGACGAGCAGCGCGAACCACACGAGCGACACGACGCCCAGGACCGTCGCGAAGACCAGCGCGGCACGCGGCGTCACCTCGCCCGTGACGAGCGGGCGCCGCTTGGTGCGGTTCATGACCTCGTCGATGTCGCGGTCGAGGTAGCAGTTGTAGACGTTCGCGGACGCGGCGGCGAGCGTCCCGCCGACGAGCGTGGCGAGGATGAGACCGATGCTCGGGAGCCCGCCCTGCGCGAGGATCATCGTGGGTACCGTGGTCACGAGCAGCAGCTCGATGATGCGCGGCTTCGTCAGCGCGACGTACGCGCCGAGCCGTTCACGCAGCGTGCGCGTCGCGCGCGCAGCCGCTTCCGTCGAGGCGACGGGTCCGCCGTGCGCGGGCCGCGGGGTCGACGCGGAGCTCGACGGGCTTCCGGTCCCGTCGATCGGTGCCTGGCTCGTGGTGTGCACGCGCTTCGGTGTTCCGTTCTGAGATGGGGGGCGAGCTGGGACGGACCGCCGGTCGTCCTCGCTCATCGTACGTCGCCGCCTGCGTCGGGACCGACCGGACCGGCCGGGCGATGGTGTGACTTCCGACCGAGATCCAGCACGTGGGCACCACCGGGCGAGTTCCCCCGGCGCGTATAGGCTGGGTGTCGCAACCGTCCCGCGGCGTACCGACCGTCACGACCTGTGACTCCGGTCGGCGCGGCAGGCACCCGGGCAGCCCCGCCGTCCGAGGCGCGAGGCCGGGAAGAGCTCAGCGGTTGCTTCGAGATGTCGCGAGGATCCGGGGCGCGCGCTCCGGACGGGAATGAGGTTCGGTGAACGCGTTGTCCCCTGCTCACACGCCCCTGGACTGGACGGACCTGGACGACCGGGCCGTCAAGGCGATCAAGGCGCTGGCCGCCGACGCCGTGGAGAAGGTCGGGAACGGCCACCCGGGCACCGCGATCTCGCTCGCGCCCGCCGCCTACCTCCTGTTCCAGAAGGCCATGCACCACGACCCGGCCGACTCCCACTGGGTGGGTCGCGACCGGTTCGTGCTCTCGGCGGGCCACTCGTCGCTCACGCTCTACCTCCAGCTCTTCCTCGCGGGCTACGGCCTCGAGATGGAGGACATCGGCGCGCTGCGCACGTGGGGCTCCAAGACCCCGGGCCACCCCGAGTACAAGCACACGAACGGCGTCGAGATCACGACCGGTCCGCTCGGGCAGGGCCTCGCGTCCGCGATCGGCATGGCGTTCGCCGCGCGCCGCGAGCGGGGTCTGCTCGACCCGTCGACGGCGCCGGGCGAGTCGCCCTTCGACCACCACATCTACGTCATCGCCTCCGACGGCGACCTGCAGGAGGGCGTGACCAGCGAGGCCTCGTCGCTCGCGGGGCACCAGCAGCTCGGCAACCTCGTCGTCATCTGGGACGACAACAAGATCTCCATCGAGGACGACACGGACATCGCCTTCACGGAGGACGTCCTCGCGCGCTACGAGGCGTACGGCTGGCACACCCAGCGCGTCGACTGGACCAACGGCGGCACCGGTTACGCGGAGGACGTCGACGTGCTCGCCGCCGCCGTCGACGCCGCCAAGGCCGAGACGGGCAAGCCCTCGATCATCGCGCTGCGCACGATCATCGGCTGGCCGTCGCCCACGAAGCAGAACACGGGCGGCATCCACGGCTCGGCCATGGGCGCCGACGAGGTGCGGGGGCTGAAGGTCGAGCTCGGTCTCGACGCCGAGGCGACGTTCGCCATCGACGACGAGGTCCTCGCCTACACGCGCGCCGTCGGCGAGCGCCAGGGCGAGCGCCGGGCCGCCTGGGACACCGCGTTCGAGGCGTGGAAGACCGCCAACCCGTCCGGCGCCGCGCTGCTCGAGCGCCTCTCGCGCCGCGAGCTGCCCGCCGGCTGGGAGGACTCCCTGCCGACGTTCGAGCCGGGCAAGGCCGTCGCCACGCGCGCCGCGTCGGGCAAGGTCCTCACCGCGCTCAAGGACGTGCTCCCCGAGCTCTGGGGCGGCTCGGCGGACCTCGCGGGCTCGAACAACACGACGATGGACGGCGAGCCGTCGTTCGTCCCCGTCGAGCACGCGACGAAGAAGTTCCCCGGCCACGAGTACGGCCGCACGCTGCACTTCGGCATCCGTGAGCACGCCATGGGCTCGATCCTCAACGGGATCGTGCTCCACGGCGGCACGCGCGCCTACGGCGGCACGTTCCTCACGTTCAGCGACTACATGCGCCCGGCCGTGCGCCTCGCCGCGCTCATGCAGATTCCGACGACGTTCGTCTGGACGCACGACTCCATCGGGCTCGGCGAGGACGGCCCGACGCACCAGCCGATCGAGCACCTCGCCGCGCTGCGCGCGATCCCGGGTCTCGACGTCGTGCGGCCCGCCGACGCCAACGAGGTCGCGTGGGCCTGGCGCACGATCCTCGAGACGACGGAGCGCCCGGCGGGCCTGATCCTCACGCGCCAGAACGTCCCGACGTTCCCGCGCGGCGAGGACGGCTTCGCCGACGCCTCGGGCACGGCCCGCGGCGGCTACGTGCTGGTCGACGCTGACGGCGAGCCCGACGTGATCCTGCTCGGCACCGGCTCCGAGGTCCAGCTCGCCGTCGAGGCGCGCGAGCTCCTCGCCGCCGAGGGCGTCCAGGCGCGCGTCGTGTCCCTGCCGAGCCGTGAGTGGTTCGACGCGCAGGACGACGCGTACCGCGAGTCGGTGCTGCCGGCGGCCGTGCGTGCGCGCGTCTCCGTCGAGGCGGGCGTCGCCCAGGGCTGGCGCGAGCTGGTCGGCGACGCCGGGCGCATCGTGAGCATCGAGCACTACGGCGCGTCGGCCGACTACCAGGTGCTCTACCGCGAGTTCGGCATCACGGCCGAGGCCGTGGCCGCCGCCGCTCGCGAGTCGCTCGCCGCGGCGCAGGGCGACGCCGCTCCCGGCGGCCCCGCGAAGCCCGTCGAGGGCGGCACTGGCGACCTCGCCTGACCGACCGTAGATTCCGAGGTGGGGCCCCGGTCCCGGCGCCCCACCTCGGATCCGCGCCGCGGGTCGACGACCCGCGGCACCCCGGCCGGGACGGATCACCGGGCCGCCCGTCGAGGGCGCCGGCGAGGTACCAGAGAGGACTCCTGATGACGCAGAGCACCGTCCCCGGACCGATCGAGCAGCTCACCCGGGCGGGGGTGTCGATCTGGCTCGACGACCTGTCCCGTGAACGGCTGCGGTCGGGCAACCTCGCCGAGCTCGTCGCGTCGCGCGGCGTCGTCGGCGTGACCACGAACCCCACGATCTTCGCCGCCGCGCTCTCGAAGGGCGACGCCTACGACGCCCAGCTCACGGAGCTCGCGGCCGGCGGCACCGACGACGCGGCGGTCGAGGCCGCCGTCGAGCGCATCACGACGGACGACGTGCGCGACGCGGCGGACCTGCTGCGCCCCGTGTACGACGCGACCGACGGCGTCGACGGGCGCGTGTCGATCGAGGTGGACCCGCGGCTGGCGAACCAGGACGCGGGGGCCACGGTCGAGGTCGCCGAGCGGCTGTGGCACACGATCGACCGCCCGAACGTCTTCATCAAGATCCCCGCCACCCTGCCGGGTCTCGAGGCGATCACGCGCACCCTCGCGCTCGGCATCAGCGTCAACGTCACGCTCATCTTCTCGCTCGAGCGCTACCGCGCGGTCATGGAAGCGTTCGCGACAGGGCTGGAGCGGGCTCGCGACGCCGGGATCGACCTCTCCCCCATCGGCTCGGTCGCGTCCTTCTTCGTCTCGCGCGTCGACACGGCCGTGGACGCGGCGCTGGAGAAGGTCGGCACGCCCGAGGCGCTCGACCTCCGCGGGCAGGCCGCGGTCGCCAACGCGCGCGCCGCCTTCGAGGCGTTCGAGGAGTTCCGCCGGACCGACCGCTGGCGCTCCCTGGCCGCGGCCGGCGCCCACCCCCAGCGCCCCCTCTGGGCGTCCACGGGGGTGAAGAACCCCGAGTACAAGGACACCCTGTACGTCGAGGAGCTCGTGACCGACGGGGTGGTCAACACCATGCCCGAGGGCACGCTCCAGGCGTTCGCGGACCACGGCGTCGTCACCGGCGACACCGTGACCGGGACGGCCGACGACGCGCGCCGCACCCTCGAGACCGTCGAGTCCCTCGGCGTGTCCCTCGTCGAGGTGACCGCCAGGCTCGAGGAGGAGGGCGTGCGCAAGTTCGAGGACAGCTGGACCGAGCTCCTCGAGACGACCCGGGACAACCTGCGCCGCGCTGCCGACGCGGCCTCCTGACCGCCTGCGCCCGCTCGCCGCTCGCGGCGGGCGGGCGTCCGACCTGCGGGAACGCTTCCGGCCACCGCGCAGCCACACGTATCATCCGCTACGCCCCCAGCAGTCCCCCGCACTCCCTCTGAACGCGACTAGTCCTCCGACCACCCTCGAACGGAACGGTGCCACCAGGTGAGACCGGCCAAGATCACGGCAGAGCACAACCCTCTGCGCGACCCCCTCGACCTGCGCCTGCCGCGGATCGCGGGCCCCTGCGGGCTCGTCATCTTCGGCGTGACGGGCGACCTCGCCCGCAAGAAGCTCATGCCCGCCGTCTACGACCTCGCCAACCGCGGGCTGCTCCCGCCGGGCTTCGCGCTCACGGGCTTCGCCCGGCGCGACTGGGAGGACCAGGACTTCGCGCAGGTCGTGCACGACGCCGTCAAGGAGCACGCCCGGACGCCGTTCCGCGAGGCCACGTGGCGCCAGCTCGCCGAGGGCATCCGGTTCGTCCAGGGCTCGTTCGACGACGACGACGCGTTCGAGCGCCTGCGCCAGACCGTCGAGACGCTCGACGCCGAGCGCGGCACCGGGGGCAACCACGCGTTCTACCTCTCGGTCCCGCCGAGCGCCTTCCCGGTCGTGTGCCGCCAGCTCGCGAGGTCCGGCCTGTCACGCTCCGAGGACGACGCCTGGCGGCGCGTCGTCATCGAGAAGCCGTTCGGTCACGACCTCGCCAGCGCGCGCGAGCTCGACGCGGTCGTCTCGGAGGTCTTCCCGCCCGACTCGGTGTTCCGCATCGACCACTACCTCGGCAAGGAGACGGTCCAGAACCTCCTCGCCCTGCGGTTCGCGAACCAGATGTTCGAGCCCATCTGGAACGCCAACTACGTGGACCACGTGCAGATCACGATGGCCGAGGACATCGGCATCGGCGGTCGTGCCGGGTACTACGACGGCATCGGCGCCGCGCGCGACGTCATCCAGAACCACCTGCTCCAGCTCCTCGCGCTCGTCGCGATGGAGGAACCCGTCTCGTTCGACGCCCCGTCCCTGCGGGCCGAGAAGATCAAGGCGCTCTCCGCCGTGCGGCTGCCGCGCGACCTGTCCAAGCACACCGCCCGCGGGCAGTACGCCGCCGGCTGGCAGGGCGGCGAGGAGGTCATCGGGTTCCTCGAGGAGGACGGCATCCCCGACTCCTCCACGACGGAGACCTACGCCGCGGTCCGCGTCGACATCGACAACCGCCGCTGGGCGGGCGTGCCGTTCTACCTGCGCACCGGCAAGCGCCTCGGCCGCCGCGTGACCGAGGTCGCCGTCGTGTTCAAGAAGGCGCCGCACCTGCCCTTCGAGACGTCGCAGGCGTCCGACCTCGGCAACAACGCGCTCGTCATCCGCGTCCAGCCGGACGAGGGCGTGACGATGCGCTTCGGCGCCAAGGTCCCGGGCACCGCGATGGAGGTGCGCGACGTGACGATGGACTTCGGCTACGGCCACGCGTTCACCGAGTCCTCCCCCGAGGCCTACGAACGGCTCATCCTCGACGTCCTGCTCGGCGACCCGCCGCTCTTCCCGACGCGCGAGGAGGTCGAGCTGTCCTGGAAGATCCTCGACCCGATCACCGCGCACTGGGCGGCCAGGGGGAAGCCCGAGGCCTACCGGTCCGGCACGTGGGGGCCTGCGACGGGCGACGCGATGCTCGAGCGCGACGGCCGCGCCTGGCGGCGTCCGTGAGCGCCCCCGCGGCACCGACGGCCGCCGTCACCGGCGTCGTCACGGTCCGCCGCTCCCGCCCTGAGCGCTCCCCCGAGAGCGCCGTGACCCCGCGACCGACGAGGACCCCGCGATGATCATCGACCTGCCCGACACGACGACGAACGCGGTCAACAAGCGCCTCGTGCGCCTGCGCGACGAGGGCGGCGCGATCGCCCTGGGGCGCGTGCTCACGCTCGTCGTCGTCGCGCGCGAGTCCGACGTCGAGACGTCGATCGAGGCGGCCAACGACGCGAGCCGCGAGCACCCCTGCCGCGTCATCGTCGTCGCGCCGTCCGGCCGGCGCAGCGACCCGCACCTCGACGCCCAGATCCGCGTCGGCGGCGACGCGGGAGCCTCCGAGGTCGTGGTCCTGCGGACCGCCGGCCCGATGCTCGAGCACACGGACACGCTCGTCATGCCGCTCCTGCTGCCCGACGCGCCGATCGTCGTGTGGTGGCCCGGCGAGCCGCCCGCGTCGCCCGACGACGACCCCGTCGGCGCGATGGCCCAACGACGCATCACCGACTCGATCACCTCCAAGGACCCCGAGGCGGTGCTCGACCAGCTCGCGACGACGTACGGCCCGGGCGACTCCGACCTCGCCTGGGCGCGCGTCACGCTCTGGCGCGGACTGATCGCCGCGGCGCTCGACCAGCCGCCGTTCGAGCCGGTGACGCGGGTCGTCGTCGAGGGCCAGGCCAAGCACACGTCGCTCGACCTGCTCGCGGCGTGGCTCGGGTCGCGGCTGCGCTGCCCGGCGGAGGTCGTGCGCCGCCGCGGGGCCGAGGCGATCACCAAGGTCACGCTCGAGCGCAGGAGCGGGCCCATCGTCCTCGACCGGCCCGACGGGCGCACCGTGACGATCAGCCAGCCCGGCAAGCCGGACCGCCGCGTCGCGCTGCCGATCCGGACGCTCAGCGAGGCGCTCATCGAGGAGCTGCGGCGCCTCGACCCGGACGAGATCTACGGCGAGGTGCTCACCAAGGGCCTGCAGAAGGTCGGCGCGTGAGCGGGCAGCCGGCGGGCAACGCCTCGCACTCGCGGCTCGTCGTCGTCCATCCCGACGCCGGTGCGCTCGCCGAGGCGGTCGCGTCCCGGCTGGTCACGCGGATCCTCGACGTGCAGTCGGTCCGCCGTCCCGTCCACGTCGTGCTCACGGGCGGGAGCGTCGGCATCGCGAGCCTCGCGGCCCTCGCCCGCCACCCGGTGCGCGACGCCGTCGACTGGACGGGGGTGCACCTCTGGTGGGGCGACGAGCGGTTCCTGCCCGCCGGAGACCCGGAGCGCAACGAGACGCAGGCCCGCGACGCGCTGCTCGACCAGCTCCCGAACCTCCCCGCAGAGAACGTGCACGCGATGCCCGCGGCGGACGTCGCGTCGACACCGGAGGACGCCGCGGAGACCTACGCGGGCACGCTCGCGGCGCACGCGCCGGCCGGTGCGGCCGTCCCCGCCTTCGACGTGCTGGTGCTCGGCATGGGTCCCGACGGGCACGTGGCGTCCCTCTTCCCGGGCCACCCGGGCCTGGACGTCACGGGGGTCGCGACGGCGGGGGTCCACGGCTCGCCGAAGCCGCCGCCCGAGCGGGTCACGCTGACGTTCGAGGCGATCGCCGCGGCGCACCAGGTGTGGGTCGTGGCCGCCGGTGCCGAGAAGGCGCCCGCGGTGGCCTCCGCCCTCGCCGGGGCCCCGGTCCACGAGACGCCTGCCGCGGGCGTCGCCGGGACGGAACGCACGCTCTGGCTCCTGGACGCGGCGGCGGCGGGCACGTCCGCCTGACCCCTCCGGCCGGCCACGCGCCACGCGACGACGAGCGCCCCACCGGATCTCCGGTGGGGCGCTCGTCGTCGTCCTGCGTCGGGCCTCAGACGCCGCGACGGGCTCGCAGCGCTGCGAGCGCCTCGTCGAGGATCGCCACGCCGTCGGCGTCCGATCGACGCTCCTTCACGTAGGCGAGGTGCGTCTTGTACGGCTCGTTGCGCGACGGCGACGGGGGGTGCTCCCGGTCCTGGCCCGCGGGAAACCCGCACCGCGGGCAGTCCCACGTCTCGGGCGCCTCGATGTCGGCCTCCGAGGAGAAGCTCGGCCGGGTCTCGTGCCCGTTCGCGCACCAGTACGAGACCCCGAAGCGTGGTGCGATCTCGCCCCGCTCGGACTCCCCGAGCGGGCCCGCTCCCACCCGCGACCCACGGATCGCGCTACCACCTGCCACGTGCTCTCCCCCGTCCGCGCCGTCACCGGCACTCGATCCTGCCCGGCCGCGCCGTCGCGGCTCCGGCTCGTCCTGTGACGAGCCCGCGCCCCGACGGGGCGCGCGGGTTCAGCTCACCTTCTGGATCAGTCCCAGGAGCACGATGACGACCGCCCACACCAGGGCGAAGGACACCGTGATCCGGTTGAGGTTGCGCTCGGCGACGCCGGAGCTGCCCACCGAGCTCGAGATCCCGCCGCCGAACATGTCGGAGAGGCCGCCGCCCTTGCCCTTGTGCAGGAGCACGAGCAGGGTGAGGAAGGCGCTCGTGAGCACCAGGAGGATCAGGAGGATGATGCGCAGCACGTCCACGAGTACGTCCTTGAGGTTCAGGGCCGGCCCGACCATCGTCGGGACGACCGCACGGTTGTCGTGGGCAGGCGTGACCTGCCGCACAGGGGACAAGAGTAGGTGACGCGAGGCCGTCGGGGCCAACCCCGGTCCGCGTCGTCTCACCGCTGGTCACACCGGGGTGTGCTCCCGCGGTCCGAAGGGTGTCCGGACCGCGGGAGCCCGGGGTCGTGGCGAGGATCAGGCGCCGGTCGCGTGCGACTGGTAGCGCGCGATCTTGGCGAACTCCTCCGGGTCGAGGCTCGCGCCGCCGACGAGCGCGCCGTCGACGTCGGGCTGCGCCATGATCGCGGCGACGTTCGACGACTTCACCGAGCCGCCGTACAGGACGCGCGTCGCGTCCGCGAGCCCGGCGTCGTACAGGTCGCCGAGGGCACCGCGGATCGCGCCGCAGACCTCCTGGGCGTCCTCCGGCGTCGCGACCTCGCCCGTGCCGATGGCCCAGACGGGCTCGTAGGCGATGACGAGCGTCGCGAGCTGCGCGGCGGGGATGCCCGCGAGCGCACCCTCGACCTGGGCGAGCGTGTGGGAGATCTGCTCACCGGCCTTGCGCACGTCCAGGCCCTCGCCGACGCAGAGGATCGGGGCGATGCCCTGCCCGACGGCGGCGACGATCTTGGCGTTCACCAGGGCGTCGGTCTCGGCGTGGTACTGGCGGCGCTCCGAGTGGCCGATCGCCACGTAGCTCGTGCCGAGCTTCGCGAGCATGGTCGCCGAGATCTCACCCGTGTACGCGCCCTCGGCGTGCGCCGAGACGTCCTGCGCGCCGTACTTGAGCTCGAGCTTGTCCGCGTCGACGAGCGTCTGCACCGAGCGCAGGTCGGTGAACGGCGGGAGCACGGCGACCTCGACGGCCGCGTGGTCGTGCTTCGCGTCCTTGAGGGTCCACGCGAGCTTCTGCACGGTGTGGGTCGCCTGGTGGTGGTCCAGGTTCATCTTCCAGTTGCCCGCCATGAGCGGGGTGCGGTTGTTCGCCACGGTCGTTCTTCTCTCTGTGGGGGATACGCGCCGCCCCGTGCTGGCGGGGCGGCGCGTGAGGGTGGTTCGGGAGGGCGCTCAGCCCTCGAGGACGGAGATGCCGGGCAGGTCCTTGCCCTCGAGGAACTCGAGGCTCGCGCCGCCGCCTGTCGAGATGTGGCTGAAGCCCGCCTCGTCGAAGCCGAGGATGCGGACGGCGGCGGCGGAGTCGCCGCCCCCGACGATCGTGAACGCGCCGTTCCCGGTCGCGTCGACGAGGGCCTGCGCGACCGCGCGCGTGCCGCCCGAGAACGCGTCGAACTCGAAGACACCCGCGGGGCCGTTCCACACGACCGTCTTCGCGTCCGCGATCTTGCTCGCGAAGAGCTGCGCCGAGTCGGGGCCGATGTCGAGGCCGATCGTGTCCGCCGGGATCGCGTCCGCGGCGACGACCGCGTGCGGGGCGTCGGCGGCGAACGAGTCCGCCGCGACGATGTCGGTGGGCAGGACGATCTCCACGCCGTTCTTCTCGGCGTCCGCGAGGTAGCCCTTCACGGTGTCGATCTGGTCCTCCTCGAGGAGGGACTTGCCGACGCCGTAGCCCTGGGCGGCGAGGAACGTGAAGACCATGCCACCGCCGATGAGCAGGCGGTCGGCCTTGGTGAGCAGGTTCGCGATGACACCGAGCTTGTCGGAGACCTTCGAGCCGCCGAGCACGACGACGTACGGTCGCGCCGGGTCCTCGGTCGCCTTGCGCAGCGAGTCGACCTCCTTGAGGACGAGCTCGCCGACGGCGGACGGGAGCACCTTCGCCACGTCGTACACCGACGCCTGCTTGCGGTGCACCACGCCGAAGCCGTCGGACACGAACGCGTCGGCGAGGCCCGCGAGGTCGTTCGCGAGCGACTGCCGCTCGGCCTCGTCCTTCGACGTCTCGCGCGCGTCGAAGCGGATGTTCTCGAGGAGGGCGACCTCGCCCTCGCCGAGCGCGTCGACGGTCTCGTGCGCCGACGGGCCGACGACGTCCTTCGCCAGGTGCACGGGCACGCCGAGCAGCTCGCCCAGGCGCGCGGCCACGGGCGCCAGGGAGTACTTCGCGTCCGGCTCGCCCTTGGGGCGGCCGAGGTGCGCCGTGACGATCACCTTCGCGCCGGCGTCGGTCAGCCTCGTGAGCGTCGGCAGGGCGGCGCGGATGCGGCCGTCGTCCGTGATGGTCGTCCCGTCGAGCGGGACGTTGAAGTCGGAGCGGACGAGGACGCGCTTGCCGCGCAGGTCGCCCAGGGAGTCGATGGTCAACATGTGGTCTCCTACGGTTCGGTCGCCGTCGTGCGGCGGTCCGGTCGTCGACCGGTCCGGCCCGCACATGAGGACGTCCGCGTGCGCGTCACCGGCCGTGGCCGGGACGCGCACGCGGACGCATGGTGCTACGCAGTGCTGTGCTGCGCGAGCGGCAGTCTCAGAGCTTCTCGCCGACCAGCTGGGTCAGCGCGACGAGGCTGTTCGAGTAGCCCCACTCGTTGTCGTACCAGGAGACGACCTTGACCTGGTCGCCGATCACCTTGGTGAGCTTCGAGTCGAAGATGCTCTGGTGCGGGTTGGTGACGATGTCGCTCGACACGATCTCGTCCTCGACGTACTCGAGGACGCCCTTGAGGGGGCCCTCGGCCGCAGCCTTGAGCGCCGCGTTGACCTCGTCCACGGTGACCTCGCGCGAGGCGGTGAACGTGAGGTCGGTCGCCGAGCCCGTGATGACCGGCACGCGGAGCGCGTAGCCGTCGAGCTTGCCCTTGAGCTCCGGGAGGACGAGCGACACGGCCTTGGCCGCACCCGTCGAGGTCGGGACGATGTTCTGCGCGGCGGCACGGGCGCGACGCAGGTCGCGGTGCGGGCCGTCCTGCAGGTTCTGGTCACCGGTGTACGCGTGGATCGTGGTCATGAGACCACGCTCGATGCCGATCGAGTCGTTGAGCGCCTTCGCCAGCGGGGCGAGGCAGTTCGTGGTGCACGACGCGTTCGAGATGATGTGGTGCGCGGCCGGGTCGTACTGGTCCGAGTTCACGCCGACGACGAACGTCGCGTCCTCGTTCTTCGCCGGGGCGGAGATGATGACCTTCTCGGCGCCGCCGTCGATGTGCGCCTTCGCCTTCGTGGCGTCCGTGAAGAAGCCGGTCGACTCGATGACGATGTCGGCACCCAGCTCGCCCCAGGGGAGGTTCGCGGGGTCACGCTCGGCGAGGGCACGGATCTTCTTGCCGTCGACGATGATGTTCTCGTCGTCGAAGTCCACGCTCAGCGGGAAACGGCCGAGGACCGTGTCGTACTTGAGCAGGTGCGCGAGCGTCTCGTTGTCCGTGAGGTCGTTGACGCCCACGATCTCGATGTCGGCGCCCGACGCCACGATGGCGCGGTAGAAGTTCCGTCCGATACGACCGAAGCCGTTGATACCGACGCGGATGGTCACAATGCCCTCCTCAGGGCGCGCCGGTTTGGTCCCGACGCACACGGTTGATGCCGAACGATCACGTACACCGTCGTACGCAGGTGGTGATGGCGCCCGCGCCCCGCTGCCCGATTCTCGGCACAGCACCCTCCGTGCCCGCGGGCCGTCACGGCGACAGCCGGGACCACCCACGCCCACGAGGGGTGTCAGCGAAGGAGCACGTCGTTGTCACCTGACGCGTCCGAGCCTATACCAACACCACGCCGACATGTGACCTGGATCCCACGCCTCGGGACCGTCGTCCCACCGGTGCGTGACGTCCACGCCCGCCGCCGGTCCACGTCAGAGGTCGAGGAGCTCCGGGCTCAGACCCGCCTCGGTGTCGGGGATGCCGAGCTCCGCCGCACGCTTGTCGGCCGTCGACAGGAGGCGGCGGATGCGGCCGGCGACCGCGTCCTTCGTGAGCGGCGGGACCGCGAGCTGACCGAGCTCCTCGAGCGACGCCTCCTTGTGGGCGAGGCGCAGCTCGCCGGCCTCGCGCAGGTGGTCGGGCAGGTCCGGCCCGAGGATCTCGAACGCGCGCTCGACCCGGGCGCCCGCGGCGACCGCGGCCCGGGCCGACCGGCGCAGGTTCGCGTCGTCGAAGTTCGCGAGGCGGTTGGCGGTGCCGCGCACCTCGCGACGCGCGCGTCGTTCCTCCCACACCAGGACCGCCTCGTGCGCGCCGAGGCGCGTGAGGAGCGCGCTGATCGCGTCACCGTCACGGATGACCACGCGGTCCACGCCGCGCACCTCGCGGGACTTGGCGGACACGCCCAGCCGCCGCGCCGCGCCGACGAGCGCGAGCGCCGCCTCCGGTCCGGGGCACGTCACCTCGAGCGCCGACGAGCGTCCCGGCTCGGTGAGCGACCCGTGCGCGAGGAACGCGCCGCGCCATGCGGCCTCCGCCTCCTCGATCCCGCCGGACACCACCTGCGGGGGCAGTCCGCGCACCGGGCGTCCGCGCCCGTCGAGCAGGCCCGTCTGGCGGGCGAGGGACTCGCCGTCGCGCACGACCCGCACGACGTAGCGGCTGCTCTTGCGCAGGCCCCCGGCGGAGACGACGATCAGCTCGCTCGTGTGCCCGTACACGTCGGCGATCGTCTCGCGCAGCCGGCGCGCCGCGATCGCGGTGTCGAGCTCCGCCTCGATGACGACGCGACCCGAGATGAGGTGCAGCCCGCCCGAGAAGCGGAGCATCGCGGAGACCTCCGCCTTGCGGCACGACGTCTTGTCCACCCGCAGCCGAGCCAGCTCGTCCTTCACCTGTGCCGTGAGCGCCATGCGGGACATCCTGCCACCGATGCCCGGACCGGGCGGGCCGCACGAAGGGTGAGGACGTCGTCAGGGGGCGGGCGTGCCCACGTCCCCGAGGAAGTCGTCGAAGACGTCACGGTATGCGGCGGCGAGCCGCAGCGGGTCGTGCGTGGGCGTCCCGTCCCCGCGCCGCACCTGGCGCAGCAGCAGCCGGGCGCCCATGCGTGCCGCCGCGTCCGCGAGCTGTTCCGTGTCCTCGACGGCCGACGGATCGGCCACGACGGCGTCGACCCGCAGCCCGGGGTCGTGCTTGTGGAGCGCCTCGAGGTGGTCGGTCGCCGAGAGCCCGTACGTCTCCCCCGCATCGCTCGAGAGGTTGAGCGTGATGCACCGGCGGGCTTCGGTCTCGTGCAGCGCCCGTGCCAGCTCGGGGACGAGCAGGTGCGGCATCACCGACGAGAACCACGACCCCGGTCCGAGCACGACCCAGTCGGCCTCGCGGACCGCCTGCACCGCCTCGGGGCACGCCGGCGGGTCCGCGGGCACGAGGCGCAGCTGTTCGATGCGACCGTGCGTCACCGCGACGAGGCTCTGCCCGACGACGGTCTCGAGCTGGTCGCCGGTCCGCACGTCCGCCTCGATGCCCAGCGGCACGGCCGCCATGGGGAGCACGCGCCCCCGCGCGCCGAGGAGCTTGCCGACCCAGTCGAGCCCGGCGACCGGGTCGTCGAGCAGCTCCCACAGCGCGACGATGAGCAAGTTGCCCACGGCGTGGTTGTCGAGGTCGCCCTCCGAGGTGAAGCGGTGCTGCAGGAGCGCGCTCCACGTGCGGCCCCACTCCGAGTCGTCGCACAGCGCCGCGAGCGCCATGCGCAGGTCGCCCGGGGGCAGCACCCCGAGCTCGGAGCGCAGGCGCCCGGACGAGCCGCCGTCGTCGGCGACCGTGACGACGGCGGTGAGCCGGTCGGACATGAGGCGCAGCGCGGACAGGCTCGCGGACAGGCCGTGCCCGCCGCCCAGGGCGACGACGGCGGGGTTGCGCAGGGCGACCACGGGCCTACTCCTTGCCGAGGTCGCGCGCGGTCACGGTGACGCGCTGGCCCTGCGCGCGCAGGCGCGCCGCGATCGCCTCGCTGATCGCGACCGAGCGGTGCTTGCCGCCCGTGCAGCCGACGGCGATCGTCACGTAGCGCTTCTCCTCGCCGAGGTAGCCGGCGAGCACCGGCTCGAGCGCGTTCACGTACCGGTCGACGAACTCGAGGGCGCCGGGTCGCTCGAGCACGTAGTCGCGCACGGGGGCGTCGCGGCCCGTGAGGTGGCGCAGCTCGGTGATCCAGTAGGGGTTGGCGAGGAAGCGCACGTCGACGACGTGGTCCGCGTCGAGCGGCAGCCCGTACTTGAAGCCGAACGACACGATGTTGATCCGCAGCGTGTCCGGCGTGCCGTCCGCGACGGCGGCGCGCACCTCGCGAGCGAGGTCGTGGACGTTGAGCTCCGAGGTGTCGATGACGACGTCGGCCCGCTCCTCGAGGCTCGCGAGCAGTCGGCGCTCCTCGGCCAGCCCTTCGAGGATCCGTCCGCCGCCCTGCAGCGGGTGCGGGCGACGCACCTGCTCGTAGCGGCGCACGAGCACCTCGTCCGACGCGTCGAGGAAGAGGATGCGGTAGAAGACGCCGTTCTGGCGCAGGTGGTCGAGCACCTCGACCAGGTCCGTGAAGAACTCGCGCCCGCGCACGTCCACGACGGCGGCGATGCGCTCGAGCGTGGACCCGGACCGGGTCATGAGGTCGACGAGCGGGACGATCATGCGCGGCGGCAGGTTGTCCACCACGTACCAGTCGAGGTCCTCGAGGACGGCGGCGGCGCGCGAGCGTCCCGCGCCCGACATGCCGGTGATGATCAGCACCTCGGCCTCGCGGCGCTCGGGCGGGTGCGTCGCAGCCTCGATCGCCGGGATGCCGCTCGGGACCGTGATCGGGGAGGGTTCCGGTCTCATGGGACCAGCATGCCAGCCGTTCACGCGCGGGCGGCGGCGCCGTCGTCCGCCGGAGTGTCCGCGCGCACCTCCCCGGTACCGAGAGCCGCGACGACCGCCTGCGCCGTCCGCTCCCCCATGCCCCGCACGCTCGCGATCTCCTCGACGCTCGCCGCGCGCAGCCGCTTGAGCGAGCCGAAGTGCCGGAGCAGCGCGCTCTTGCGCGCCGGGCCCAGGCCGGGCACGTCGTCGAGGGCGGACGCGGTCATCCCCTTGCTGCGCTTCTTGCGGTGCTGCGTGATCGCGAAGCGGTGCGCCTCGTCGCGGACCCGCTGGAGCAGGTACATGCCCTCCGACGAGCGCTGGAGGATCACCGGGTAGTCCTCGCCCGGGAGCCACACCTCCTCGAGCCGCTTGGCGAGCCCGCACAGCGCGACGTCGTCGACGCCCAGGTCCGCGAGCGCCCGGGCCGCCGCGGCGACCTGGGGCGGGCCGCCGTCGACCACGACGAGGTTGGGCGGGTAGGCGAACCGGGCGCGCCGGTCCACGGGCGCCTCCGGGTCCACCTCGCCGCTGCGCGGGACGTAGCCGGCGGCCTCGGCGGCGCTCTCGGCCCGCCTGCTCGCCGGGTCGCTGCCGTCGGCGACGTCGTCGGCCTCGAGGTCCATCTCCACCTCCCCCGAGCGGGAGCGGTCGGAGAGGTAGCGCTTGAAGCGGCGCGAGATCACCTCGTACATCGCCGCGGTGTCGTCCGCGGCACCCTCGCCGTCCGGCCCGCGCACCGTGAAGTGACGGTATTCGCTCTTGCGCGCCAGGCCGTCCTCGAAGACGACCATCGACGCGACCTGGTAGGTGCCCTGGTTGTGCGAGACGTCGTAGCACTCGATGCGCAGGGGCGCGGTGTCGAGCTCGAGCGCCTCCTGGATCTCGCGCAGAGCGAGGCTGCGCGTCGTGAGGTCACCTGCGCGGCGCGTGCGGTGGAGCGCGAGGGCGTGCTCGGCGTTGGCACGGACCGTCGCCGCGAGCTCCTTCTTGTCGCCGCGCTGCGGCACGCGCACGTCGACACGAGCGCCCCGCAGCCCGGACAGCCAGGTGGTCACCTGGTCCTGGTCGGGCGGCAGGACGGGGACGAGGACCTCGCGCGGGACGACGTCGCGCGCCCCGGCGGCACCAGCACTGCCCGCGGCCGCCGCGGCGGCCTCCTCGGCCGCGCCGTACACCTGCTGCAGGAGGTGCTCGACGAGCTCGGCGTCCGTGACGTCCTCGACCTTCTCCACGATCCAGCCGCGCTGGCCGCGGATGCGACCGCCGCGCACGTGGAACACCTGGACGGCGGCCTCGAGCTCGTCGCCCACGAGCGCGAACACGTCGGCGTCGGTGCCGTCACCCAGCACGACGGCGTTCTTCTCCGTCGCGCGCTGGAGCGCGGCGATGTCGTCGCGCAGCCGGGCCGCGGCCTCGTACTCCTGGGCCGCGGCCGCCTCGCTCATCTTGCGCTCCAGGCGCCGCACGAAGCGCTGCGTGTCCCCCGCCATGAAGTCGCAGAAGTCCTCCGCGAGCGCCTTGTGGTCCTCGGGCGTGATGCGCCCGACGCACGGCGCCGAGCACTTGTCGATGTAGCCGAGCAGGCACGGGCGGCCCGTCTGGTGCGCCCGCTTGAAGACCCCCGAGGAGCACGTGCGCACCGGGAACACCCGCAGGAGGAGGTCGAGCGTCTCGCGGATCGCCCAGGCGTGGCCGTACGGGCCGAAATAGCGCGTGCCGGGTCGCTTGGCGCCGCGCATGACCTGCGCGCGGGGGAACTCCTCCCCCATCGTCACCGCGAGGTACGGGTAGGACTTGTCGTCGCGGTACTTGACGTTGAACCGCGGGTCGAACTCCTTGATCCACGTGTACTCGAGCGCGAGCGCCTCGACCTCGGTGCCGACGACGGTCCACTCCACCGACGCGGCGGTGGTCACCATCGTCTGGGTGCGGTGGTGCAGGTTCGCGACGTCCTGGAAGTAGTTCGACAACCGCGCACGCAGGTTCTTCGCCTTGCCGACGTAGATGACGCGGCCGTGCTCGTCGCGGAACCGGTAGACGCCCGGCGACGTGGGGATCTCCCCCGGCGCAGGGCGGTACGTCGCGGGGTCAGCCATGTGCTCCAGCCTAGGTCAGACCACCGACGGTCCGGTGGCGCACGAGGTGCGGGTGGGCGGGTGGGGGTGGTGGGTGCGGCCGGCTCGCCGGGTCGCGGTGTGGCCCCCGTCACCGCCCGCTAGGGTGACGGCCATGAGCGCACAGCACGGGTACACCACGACCGTCCGGTGGACGGGCGCGGGCGAGGCGGGAACCGCGTCCTACACGTCGTACAGCCGCGACCACGACGTCCTGCTCGCCGGCCGTCCGCCGCTGCCCGGGTCGTCCGACCCCGCGTTCCGCGGCGACCCGACGCGCTACAGCCCCGAGGAGCTGTTCGTCGTGAGCCTGTCGCAGTGCCACATGCTCTGGTTCCTCCACGTCGCTGCCGCGGCCGGGGTCGTCGTCCGGGAGTACGTCGACGAGGCGACGGGCACGATGCGCGTCGAGTCGCGCGGCGAGGGACAGTTCACGGACGTGACGCTGCACCCGCGGGTCGTGGTCGACGACGGACCGGGCAGCGACGACGCGTCGCTCGCCGTGCTGCACCACCGTGCGCACGACCACTGCTTCATCGCGCGCTCGGTGAACTTCCGCGTGCTCGTCGAGCCGGCGCCCGCGCGTCGCACGGCCGCCTGACCGTCTACGCCGCCGACGCCTTGCGGCGGGAACCGGCCTTCGTACCCTCGCCCGTGGCTCGGCGCGCCGTCGCCGATCGGGCCTTCGTGCCCTTGGCTGCGGGAGCCGGCGTCTCCCCGCCCGTCGCCGACGAGGCTCCGACCGGCACGGGCCCGTGCTTGTCGAGGACCCCGGCGAGGAACCGGCCCGTGTGGCTGGCCTCGACACGGGCGATCTCCTCGGGCGTCCCCTGCGCGACGACCTTGCCGCCGCCGGAGCCGCCCTCGGGGCCCATGTCGACGACCCAGTCGGCGCTCTTGATGACGTCGAGGTTGTGCTCGATGACGAGCACCGAGTTCCCCTTGTCGACGAGCGACTGCAGCACGCCGAGCAGCTTGCGGATGTCCTCGAAGTGCAGGCCCGTCGTCGGCTCGTCGAGCACGTAGATCGTGCGACCGGTCGAGCGCTTCTGCAGCTCGCTCGCGAGCTTCACGCGCTGCGCCTCGCCCCCCGAGAGCGTCGGGGCCGGCTGACCCAGGCGGACGTACCCGAGGCCGACCTCGGCGAGCGTCTTGAGGTGCCGCGAGATCGCGGGCACGGCCGCGAAGAACTCCGCCGCCTCCTCGATCGGCATGTCGAGCACGTCCGCGACCGTCTTGCCCTTGAAGTGCACCTCGAGCGTCTCGCGGTTGTACCGCGCCCCGTGGCAGACCTCGCACGGCACGTAGACGTCGGGCAGGAAGTTCATCTCGATCTTCAACGTGCCGTCTCCCGAGCAGGCCTCGCAGCGCCCGCCCTTGACGTTGAACGAGAAGCGCCCGGGCGTGTAGCCACGGACCTTCGCCTCCGTGGTCTCCGCGAAGAGCTTGCGCACGTGGTCCCACACGCCCGTGTACGTCGCCGGGTTCGAACGCGGCGTGCGGCCGATGGGCCCCTGGTCGACGTGCACCACCTTGTCGAGGTGGTCGAGCCCGGTCACGCGCGTGTGCCTGCCGGCGACCTGGCGGGCGCCGTTGAGCTCGTTCGCGAGGACGGTGTAGAGGATGGAGTTGACCAGCGTCGACTTGCCCGAGCCCGAGACCCCCGTCACCGCGGTGAGCGTGCCCAGCGGGAAGCTCACGTCGATGCCGGTGAGGTTGTGCTCGCGGGCACCGACGACCTTGACCTGACGGTCCGGGTCGGTGGGACGACGCTCCGCCGGGAGCGGGATGCTCCGGCGACCCGAGAGGTAGGCGCCCGTCACCGACTCCGGCGCCTCGAGCAGCCCCGCGTAGTCCCCCGAGTGCACGACACGGCCGCCGTGCTCCCCGGCGCCGGGGCCGATGTCGACGATCCAGTCCGCCGTGCGGATGGTGTCCTCGTCGTGCTCGACGACGATCAGCGTGTTCCCGAGGTCGCGGAGCCGGGTGAGGGTCTCGATGAGGCGGCGGTTGTCGCGCTGGTGCAGCCCGATGCTGGGCTCGTCGAGCACGTAGAGCACGCCGACGAGTCCCGAGCCGATCTGCGTCGCGAGCCGGATGCGCTGCGCCTCGCCGCCGGACAGCGTCGCGGCGGGCCGCTCGAGCGACAGGTAGTCGAGGCCCACGTCGAGCAGGAAGCCGAGCCGCGCGTCGATCTCCTTGAGCACCTCGGTCGCGATGGCGCGCTCGCGGACGCCCAGCTCGAGCGCCCCCAGGAAGGCGGCCGCCTCACGCAGCGGCAGGCGGCACACGTCCCAGATCGACCGGCCGCCCACCTTGACGGCGAGGACCTCGGGCTTGAGGCGCGCGCCCTGGCAGACCGGGCACGGGACCTCGCGCATGAAGGCCTCGTACTTCTCCTTCGACCAGTCGGACTCGGTCTCGCTGTGCCGGCGCTCGAGGAACGTGATCACGCCCTCGAACCCCGTCGAGTACTGGCGCTCGCGCCCCCAGCGGTTCTTGTAGCGGACGTGGACCTGGTGGTTCTGCCCGTGCAGCACGGCCTTCTTCGCGCGCTCGGGCAGCGCCCGCCACGGGGTGTCCATCGAGAAGCCCAGGTCGTCCGCGAGCGCGGTGAGGACGCGCTCGAAGTACTCCGAGGAGACCTGTGCCCAGGGTGCGATCGCGCCCTCGGCGAGCGACTTCTCCTCGTCCGGGATGACGAGGTCGGGGTCGACCTCGAGCCGGAAGCCGATGCCGGTGCACTCGGGGCACGCGCCGTACGGCGCGTTGAAGGAGAACGTGCGCGGCTCGATCTCGTCGAGCGCGAGCTCGTGGTCGTTGGGGCACGCGCGCTTCTCCGAGAAGCGCCGCTCGCGCGCCGGGTCGTCCGCGTCGGCGTCGACGAGCTCCACGACGACGAGCCCTCCGGCCAGGCCCAGCGCGGTCTCGACCGAGTCGGTGAGCCGGCGCTGCACGCCCTCGCGCGCGACGAGGCGGTCGATGACGACCTCGATGTCGTGCTTGAGCTTCTTCTCGAGCACGGGCGGGTCGGTCAGCGTGCGCACCTCGCCGTCGACGCGGGCGCGCGCGAAGCCCTTCGCCTGGAGCTCCTTGAACAGCTCGGAGTACTCACCCTTGCGGCCACGGACGACCGGCGCGAGCACCTGGTAGCGCGTCCCCTCGGGCAGCTCGAGCAGCCGGTCGACGATCTGCTGCGGCGTCTGCGCGGTCACGCGCTCGCCGCACACCGGGCAGTGCTGCGTCCCCGCGCGCGAGAAGAGGAGGCGCAGGTAGTCGTAGACCTCGGTGATGGTCCCCACGGTCGAGCGCGGGTTACGGTTCGTGGACTTCTGGTCGATCGATACAGCGGGCGACAAGCCCTCGATGAAGTCGACGTCCGGCTTGTCCATCTGCCCGAGGAACTGGCGGGCGTACGCCGACAGGGACTCGACGTACCGTCGCTGCCCCTCCGCGAAGATGGTGTCGAACGCGAGCGAGGACTTGCCCGAGCCCGAGAGCCCCGTGAAGACGATGAGCTGGTCGCGCGGGAGGTCGAGGTCGACGTTGCGCAGGTTGTGCTCGCGGGCACCGGAGATGACGAGGCGTTTGCTCACCGCAGCATCGTACGACCGACCACCCACACTCGCACACGTGTTCGACGTGACGTTCGCCGTTCCCTCACCGGAGGACGACGACAGCCACGCGGGGTCCCGGCCCGTCCTGCGCGCGAAGGGGGGGCAGACTGGGATGCATGGGCTATTCGGGTGACGTCACGGTGGGTGGACCGAGCGACCTGCGACGACTCGACGAGATCGACGTCCGCAAGCTCGCCGTCGGCGCGCTCGCGAACAACGCCTACCTCCTCACCTGCCGCCGCAGCGGGGCCCAGGTGCTCGTCGACGCCGCCGACTCCCCCGACGACGTCCTCGCGCTCGTGCGCGAGGGGTCGCCGTCCGCGCGGCTGGACCTGGTCGTCACCACGCACCGGCACCTCGACCACCTGCGCGCGCTGGCGTCCGTCGTCGCCGTCACCGGTGCGACCACCGCCGCCGGCGCCGAGGACGCCGACGCCGTCGCGGCGAGCGCGGACGTGCACCTCCCCCGGCGCCTGCACCACGGGGACGTCCTGACGGTCGGGGACCTGCGGCTCGAGGTCGTCGCGCTGCGCGGCCACACGCCAGGTTCCATAGCGCTCGCGTACCGCGAGCCGGACGAGGTCGAGGCGGACGACGCCGTCGCCCGCCGGGTCCATCTCTTCACCGGCGACTCGCTCTTCCCCGGTGGTGTGGGGAACACGGATCGGGACCCGGCGCGGTTCGCCCGGCTCCTCGGCGACGTCGTCGAGCGCGTCTTCGACCGGTACGACGACGCGACCTGGGTCTACCCGGGGCACGGCGCCGACACGACGCTCGGGGCGGAGCGGCCGCACCTCGAGGAGTGGCGCCGACGGGGCTGGTGACGCGTCGGCAGCACGGCCGCGGCACGGGCGCGGCACGGGCGATTGCGGTGACCGGCTCACGGAACGGTCGCGCCCGCCGTCGGGCACGGCTGGTTCACTGAGCCCATGCCGATCCACGCCGTGACCTACGTCTACGCCGACCGCGCCGCCGAGCTCGACGCCCTGCGCCCCGAGCACCGCGCGTTCCTCGCCGACCTCTACGCCCGCAGGACGCTCCTCGCATCCGGGCCGCTGCCCGCGCACGACGGCGCGCCGGCCGGCGCGCTGCTCGTCCTCGACGGGGCGTCGCCCGACGACGTGGCCCGCACGCTCGACGCGGACCCGTTCGCCGCGGCCGGGCTGATCGCCGAGCGCACGGTCCGCCCGTGGTCGCCGGTCATCGGGGACTGGGCCGACCGGGTCTAACGGCCCGGGAGTCCCAGGCGGCTCCTTCCGGGTGGGTTCCGCTCAGTCGTACGCCGTCCAGGGGTCCACCCGGACGCGCTCGTCGACCGCCTCCGCGTCGGCGCCGACGACCACGCGCCAGTCGCCGCGGGCGACGGCGTCCAGGATCGTCGTCGCTGCCGAGGCGCTCGACACCGGCTGGTAGTCGGCGAAGAGCGCACCGAGAGCGCGCCGCCACGTGCGAAGCGGTGCCGGCATGCCGGTCCGGACGTGCCCGGGCAGGACCAGGACCGCGGAGAGGTGCGGCGCGTTCGCTCGGAAGTCGACGATCAGCGACTCGGTGAACCCGCGCACCGCGAACTTCGCCGAAGAGTACGCGGTGTGCGGGGAGCGCGTGCCGAGGCTCGCCCAGAGGGCGTTGACCGAGGCTACGTTGACCACGGCGCCCCGGTCTGCGGCCAGGAGCATCGGGAGGAGCTCGCGGGTGCAGTGATAAGTGCCGTCCCACGCGACGGCGAAGGTGCGTTCCCACTCGTCGGGCGGCGAGGTGACGAAGGACGTCCCCCCGACGGTGGCGGCGTTGTTGAACAGCAGATGGACGGAGTCGCAGTCGTGGGTCTCGGCCACGTCCTGCGGGAGCCGGCGCACGGCGTCCCGATCGGCGACGTCGAGCACGTGCGCCGTCACCGTGACGCCGGTGTTGATCGCCTGTGCCCGACGGACCGCGGTACGAAGCGCGTCGCCGTTCACGTCGCAGGCGGCGACATGGGCTCCCCGGCGGACGAGCTCAAGCACCAGGTCTCGGCCGATCCCCGACGCCGCACCCGTGACGACGGCGCGTCGACCTCGCAGGTCGGAGAGTCCAGCCACGTGGCCACCCTGCCACACGCCGGCCTTCGTCGCGGTCGCCGGCGGCCACCACACCCTGACGAAACCCGCCGGCACCGCGGACCGTGCCTCGCTCGTCCAGGAGGCACGGCAAGGCGCGGTGCTAGCGAGGCGTGCGGTCGTCCTCGCCGGACGTTCCCTCGGCGGGCGTCTCACGACCGACGAGCGCCGCGTCCACGGGCGCTCCCGTGACCGTGTCGACCGGCGTCGGCTCGGCCTCCGTCGTCGAACCGGCGTCCTGCGACGGTGCGGCAGGTGACCCGTCCGCGGATCGCGACGCGCGGGTGCGCAGGAGGCTGGCCACCGTGGTCACGGCGAGAGCACCGATGATGACGACGAGCGAGAGCCAGATCGGCACGGTCGGCACGGCCTCGATGTGCTCGCCGCCGTTGATGAACGGCAGCGTGTTCTCGTGCAGCGCCTCGAGGATCAGCTTGACGCCGATGAAACCGAGGATCACTGCGAGGCCGATCGGCAGGTAGACGAGCCGCTCGAGCAGGCCGCCCAGCAGGAAGTACAGCTGGCGCAGACCCATGAGCGCGAAGACGTTCGTCGTGAAGACGATGAACGGGTCCTGCGTCAGCCCGAAGATCGCCGGGATCGAGTCGAACGCGAACAGCAGGTCGGTGCTGCCGATCGCGAGGAAGACGATCACCAGCGGCGTGAAGACCCGCTTGCCGTCCTCGACCGTGCGCAGGCGACCGCCGTCGTACCGGGTCCCGAGCGGCAGCACGCGGCGCAGGGCCCGCACGGCGCGGTTCTCCTGGTACTCCTCCGGCTCGTCCCCGCCGGCGACGAGCTTGATCGCCGTGTACACGAGGAACGCGCCGAACAGGTAGAACACCCAGACGAACTGCGCGATGATCGCGGCGCCCGCGAGGATGAACGCACCGCGCAGCACGAGCGCGACGATGATGCCCACCATGAGCACGCGCTGCTGCTGGTCCCGCGGCACCGCGAACCTCGCCATGATGATGACGAACACGAAGAGGTTGTCGACGCTCAGGCTGTACTCGGTGAGCCACCCGGCATAGAACTCTCCCGCCGGCGCCGCGCCGCCCACCGCGCCGACGATCGCCCCGAACACGAGGGCCAGCGCCACGTAGAACCCCACCCACAGGGCGCTCTCGCGCATCGAGGGCACGTGCGGGCGGCGGCCGACGACGAACAGGTCGACGACGAGCAGGACCGCGAGCGCCGACAGCGATGCCCACTCGAACCAGAGCGGGAGCTCGTGGACCATCAAGAACCGTCTTCGATGCGAGCGTCCTCACGACGCTGGTCCGCCCGCGAGCGCGCGAGGCTCGCGACCGTGGTGACGGTGAGGACGACGAGGATGAAGCCCAGCGAGACGGGCGTGGAGATCTCCGGGATCGCGGTGATGTGCTCGCCCCCGTTGATGAACGGCACCTCGTTGGTGTGCATCGCGTGGATGACGAGCTTGATCCCGATGAAGCCGAGGATCGCGGCGAGGCCGTAGTTGAGGTAGACGAGCCGGTCGAGCAGCCCGTCGATGAGGAAGTAGAGCTGGCGCAGGCCGAGCAGCGAGAACGCGTTGGCGGCGAAGACGAGGTAGGTCTCCTGCGTGAGGCCGAAGATCGCGGGGATCGAGTCGACGGCGAAGAGCAGGTCGGCGCTGCCGATCGCGATCATGACGATGAGCATCGGCGTGATGTAGCGCTTGCCGTCGATCTTCGTCGTCATGTGGTCCTCGACGTACGAGTCCGTCGTCGGGAACAGCCGGCGCGTGAGACGCAGGAGGGCGTTCTCGTTGTACTCCTCGTCGTGGTCGGTGCCGGAGCGAGCCTGCGCGATCGCGGTCCAGATGAGGAAGGCGCCGAAGATGTAGAAGACCCAGGCCCAGTTCTCGATGACCGCGGCGCCGAGGAGGATGAAGATCGTGCGCAGCACGAGGGCGATGGTGATGCCGATGAGCAGCACCTTCTGCTGGTAGAGCCGCGGCACCCGGAAGCTCGTCATGATGAGGACGAACACGAAGAGGTTGTCCACGGACAGGCTCTTCTCGGTGATGTACCCGGCGAAGTACTCGCCGCCGTAGGTGCTGCCCCACACGATCCACACGATGACGCCGAAGACGAGCGCGATCGCGACGTAAGCGATGGACCAGCGGGTGGCCTCGCGCAGGCTCGGGGCGTGCGGCGTGCGCACGTGCCCCACGTAGTCGACGGCGAGCATCGCGAGGATGACGCCGACGGTGACGATCCAGACCAAGACGGGGACGTCCATGCAGAAACCTCCGGCACGTAGCACTGAGTACCGAAGGTCTCTTCCGCCACGCACCGCCACGCGCACCCGCACGGGACGCGGGCTGGTGGTTGCGGGACCGGTGACACCGGGCCGACGACTGCGCCGACCGTGATGACGACATCACCGCTTGGGAATACTCCCCCTCGCTGAGGTGCCAGCATAGGCCACACCGGCACCGACCGTCACAACGTCCACAGGGCGCGAGATCTTCCGTCCGGACCGGTCGCGCGGACGCCGGGCCTGCCGCTACGCCGTCGCGGCCTGCATCTGCCGCAGCTCCTTCTTGAGTCCAGAGATCTCGTCGCGCAGTCGCGCGGCGAGCTCGAACTGCAGCTCGCCCGCCGCGGCGTGCATCTGGTCGCTCAGCTCCTGGATGAGGTCCGCGAGGTCGCTCGCGGCGGCCCCCGCGAGCCGGTTCCCCGCCGTCGCGCCCTCCTTGGGCCCGCCCGGCACGGGGGCCCTGCCCTTCTGGCCCTTGCCCGGCTGCCGGTAGCCGCCCGCCAGGAGCTCTGCCGTGTCGACGTCCTCGCGCGCGAGCATGTCGGTGACGTCCGAGATGCGCTTGCGCAGCGGCGTCGGGTCGACCCCGTGCTCGAGGTTGTACGCGACCTGCTTCTCACGGCGTCGTTCGGTCTCCTCGATCGCCGCGGCCATCGCGGCCGTGATCCGGTCCGCATACATGTGGACCTCGCCGGAGACGTTGCGCGCCGCGCGCCCGATCGTCTGGATCAGCGACTTGGGCGAGCGCAGGAAGCCCTCCTTGTCGGCGTCGAGGATCGCGACGAGCGACACCTCGGGCAGGTCGAGGCCCTCCCGCAGGAGGTTGATGCCGATCAGGACGTCGTACTGGCCGAGGCGCAGCTCGCGCAGGAGCTCGACGCGCCGCAACGTGTCGACCTCGGAGTGGAGGTACCGGACCCGTACGTCCTTCTCCAGCAGGTAGTCCGTGAGGTCCTCGGCCATCTTCTTGGTGAGCGTCGTGACGAGCACGCGCTCGTCGCGCTCGACGCGTTCGCGGATCTCGTGCAGCAGGTCGTCGATCTGCCCCGTGGTGGGCTTGACCACGACCTCGGGGTCGACGAGCCCGGTGGGACGGATGATCTGCTCGACGACGCCGTCCGACATCGAGAGCTCGTAGTCGCCGGGCGTCGCCGACAGGTACACCGTCTGGCCGATGCGCTCGACGAACTCCTCCCAGCGCAGGGGGCGGTTGTCCATCGCGCTCGGCAGCCGGAAGCCGTGGTCGACCAGGCTGCGCTTGCGCGACATGTCGCCCTCGAACATCGCGCCGATCTGCGGCACGGTGACGTGCGACTCGTCGATGACGAGCAGGAAGTCCTCGGGGAAGTAGTCGAGGAGCGTGTTGGGCGCCGTCCCGGCCTCACGGCCGTCGATGTGCCGCGAGTAGTTCTCGATGCCCGAGCAGGTCCCGATCTGGCGCATCATCTCGATGTCGTACGTCGTGCGCATGCGCAGCCGCTGGGCCTCGAGCAGCTTGTTCTGGGTCTCGAGCTCGTCGAGCCGCTCGGCGAGCTCCGCCTCGATCGAGGAGATCGCCCGCTCCATGCGCTCCGGGCCTGCGACGTAGTGCGTGGCCGGGAACACGTGGATGCTCGGCACCGAGCGGACGACGTCGCCCGTGAGCGGGTGCAGGGTCTGGATGCTCTCGATCTCGTCGCCGAAGAACTCGATGCGGATCGCGAGCTCCTCGTACACCGGGATGATCTCGACCGTGTCCCCCCGCACCCGGAACGTGCCGCGCGTGAACGCCATGTCGTTGCGCGTGTACTGCATCGTCACGAACTGGCGCAGCAGGTCGTCGCGCTCGACCTGCATGCCGACGTCGAGGCGGACCATGCGGTCGACGTACTCCTGCGGCGTGCCCAGGCCGTAGATGCACGAGACCGAGGCGACGACGATCACGTCCCGGCGCGTGAGCAGCGAGCTCGTCGCCGAGTGCCGCAACCGCTCGACCTCGTCGTTGATCGACGAGTCCTTCTCGATGTAGGTGTCCGTCTGCGCGATGTACGCCTCGGGCTGGTAGTAGTCGTAGTAGGAGACGAAGTACTCGACGGCGTTGTTCGGCAGCAGCTCGCGGAACTCCGTGGCGAGCTGCGCGGCGAGGGTCTTGTTGGGGGCCATGACGAGCGTGGGACGCTGGAGCTCCTCGACGAGCCAGGCCGTCGTCGCCGACTTGCCCGTGCCCGTCGCGCCGAGGAGCACGACGTCCTTCTCCCCCGCGCGGACACGCCGGGAGAGGTCCGCGATCGCCGTGGGCTGGTCGCCCGACGGCGAGTACTCGGAGATCACCTCGAAGGGGGCGGCGGCTCGCTGGAGGTCGGTCACAGGACGCATGGAGCCACCGTACGTCCGACCACCCACACGCGGGCCCTGCCAGGAGCGAGCGTGCCCGTCAGCTCTCCGTCCCGGCCGCGAGCGCCGGCTCGGGCGCGCCCGCGAGCGCCGTGCGCAGCACCACCGCGACGGCACGCACCTGGCCCTCGAGGGGTAGACGATCCACCTCCGGGACGTGCACGAACCCGGCACGGAGCCCCGGCGCTCCGCTCGCGTGGTGCATGAGGGCGTAGAACGTCGCGTTGCACACGTACGTCCCGGCCGTGCTCGACACCTCGGCGGGGAGCCCGAGGTCGCGCAGCGCGGCGAGCGACGCCTTGAGGGGCAGGCCGCTCCAGTAGGCGGCGGGACCGCCGTCGACCACCGGGACGTCGACGGGCGCTGCGCCCGCGTTGTCGGGGATGCGCGCGTCGACGACGTTGATCGCGACGCGCTCGAGGCGCACGCGGGCGCTGCCGCCGGCCAGGCCGAGGGCGACGACGACGCGCGGCTCGTGCCGCCAAACCGCCGCCTCGAGCGCGGGCCACGCACCCGCGAAGGTCACGGGCAGCCGGGCCGCGACGACGTGCGCGCCGACGAGGTCCTCGCCCGACGAGGCGAGGCGGGCGGCGACGTCCCAGGACGGGTTGGTCGCCGCGCCGTCGAACGGCTCGAACCCGGTGACGAGCACCGTCACGCCTGGTGCTCCTCGAGCTCGGCCGTCGCCTCGGCGTCGACCTCCGTGCGCACGCGCTCCCAGAACGCGTCGACCTGGGTGCGCAGGGCGTCCGGCGAGCCACCGCCGTCGAGGGTGACGTCCGCGACCGCGAGGCGCGTCGCGTCGTCGGCCTGGGCGGCGATGCGGGCGCGGGCCTCGTCCTCGCCCAGCCCGCGGCCGTCCACGAGCCGGCGCAGCCGGGCCTCGAGCGGCGCGTCGACCACGACCACGCAGTGGAAGTGCGACGGGTCGCCGGTCTCGACGAGGAGCGGGATGTCGTGCACGATGACCGCCCTGGGGTCCCCGGCGCCCGCCGCGGCCTCGCGCTCGGCAGCGAGCCGGCGGACCTCGGGGTGCACGACGGCGTTGAGGCGCTCGCGCGCGGCGTCGTCCGCGAACACGAGACGACCGAGCGCCGCCCTGTCGAGGGAGCCGTCCGCGGCGAGCACAGCCGGTCCGAACGCCTCGACGACCTCGTCGAGGCCGAGCGTCCCGGGGGCGACCGCCTCCCGCGCCAGTCCGTCGTAGTCGATCACGACGGCGCCCAGCTCGGCGAAGCGCTCCAGCGCGACGGACTTCCCCGCCGCGATACCTCCGGTCAAGCCGATGCGGAACATGGGCCCATCCTGCCAGTCACGGCTCTCGCGCGCCGTCGCACGGGCCTGCACGAGCCGGCACCCGGCGGGCGCTCGGCGGACAGAGCATCAGTGCGTGGCACCCTCGCCGGCGACGGCACGCAGGAGCCGCAGCAGCTCGCGGCGTTCCGCGTCGTCGAGGCGCGCGAGCAACGTGCCCGCGCTCGACGAGCGCTCGGCCCCGACCTGCTCGACGAGCTCGCGTCCGCGCACCGTGAGCTCGACGAGGGTCGCCCGCCGGTCGTGCGGGTCGGGCGCGCGGCGCACGAGCCCGGCCGTCTCGGCGTCGTCGACCTTGGAGGTCACGGAGCGGGGTGCGACGTCGAGCGCCGACGCGACCGCTCCGAGCCGGCACGGCCCGTCGCACCGGGCGAGGAACCGCAGCAGGCGGAACTGGCCGGGCGTGGTGCCTGCCGGCTCCAGGCGCTCGCTCGCCTCGCGCCGGACCGTGCGGAGCGCTGCGTGCAGGAGCGAGAGGAACTCGCCCGCCTCGTCGATCGAGGGGATCGGGTCGTTGGTCGTCACGCCGTCCGCAGGGCGCGCGCTCGCATCGCTCGTCACGCCGCCGAGCGTACCCGCGATCACCACGCTTGTGCACCCGACTCATTGTGAGTTAGACTCACCAACGTCCGCGCGAGCGGTCCACGAGACCCGCGCCCGCCTGCCGGCCGACACGTCGCCGCGGACGATCGCGCCCCTCCCCCGTCCAGGAGGCCCCATGTCGTTCACCTCTTCCCTTCCCGGCTCCGGCGGCGGGCGCGGCATGCGCTCGTTCCGCCAGGACTCCTCCGTCGCGTCACGACGGCTGCACCGCGGCACGTTGCGCCGCGTCCTTACGTTCGCGCGGCCCTACCGGCGCCAGCTCTCCGCGTTCCTCGTCGTCATCTCGATCGACGCGGCCGCCGGCGCCGTCACGCCACTGCTGTTCCGGCGGATCATCGACGACGGCATCGTGGACGGCGACGTCGGCGTCGTCGTCACGCTCTCCCTCGTCGCCGCGGGGATCGCGATCCTGTCGGGCGGCCTCGGCGTCGTGCAGCGCTGGTTCTCCTCGCGCATCGGCGAGGGCCTCATCGTCGACCTGCGCACCGCCGTCTTCGACCACGTCCAGCGCATGCCGCTCGCGTTCTTCAGCCGCACCCGCACGGGGGCGCTCGTCCAGCGCCTCAACGGCGACGTCCTCGGCGCGCAGCAGGCGTTCACGTCCACGCTGTCGAACGTCTTCTCGAACCTCCTCACGGTGGTCTTCGTCCTCGCGGCGATGCTCTCCATGTCGTGGCAGCTCACCCTCCTCGCGCTCACCCTCCTGCCGGCGTTCGTCCTCCCCGCACGCTGGGTCGGCAAGCGCCTCGCGGCGATCACGCGCGAGAGCTACGAGCTCAACGCCGAGGCCGCGCAGACGATGAACGAGCGGTTCAACGTCGCCGGAGCGCACCTCGTCAAGGTCTTCGGCGACCCGGCCCGGGAGTCGTCCCGCTTCGCGACCCAGGCGGGCCGCGTCCGCGACATCGGCGTCAAGCAGGCCATGTACGGCACCGTGTTCCGCGTCGGCCTCACCGTCGTCGCGTCGGTCGCCGTCGCGATCGTCTACGGCCTCGGCGGCGTCATGGCGATCTCGGGCTCCCTCACCGTCGGCACCGTGGTCGCGCTCACCGCCTACCTCGGGCGCCTCTACGGTCCGTTGACGGCGATGTCGAACGTCCAGGTCGACGTCATGACGGCGCTCGTGAGCTTCGAGCGAGTCCTCGAGGTGCTCGACCTCGAGCCGACCGTGACCGACGCGGACGACGCCGACGACCTCGGCGAGGACATCGCCCGGCACGGCGCGAGCCTCGAGCTCGACGGCGTCACCTTCCGCTATCCGAGCGCGTCCGAGGTCTCCCTCGCCTCCCTCGAGTCGGTCGCGATCGAGGGTGCCGACGCGACCTCCGACACGCTGCACGACCTGTCCTTCTCCGTCCCCGCGGGAGCGATGGTCGCGCTCGTGGGCTCGTCGGGCGCCGGCAAGACGACCGTGTCGCAGCTCGTCACGCGCATGTACGACCCCACCGCCGGCGACGTCCGCATCGCAGGTCGAGACCTCCGCGACGTGACGCAGGCGAGCCTGCACGACGCCGTCGGCGTCGTCACGCAGGAGGCGCACCTCTTCCATGACACGATCGCGGAGAACCTGCGGTACGCCAAGCCCGACGCGACCGACGCCGAGCTCGAGGCCGCCCTGCGGCGCGCGCACGTGTGGGACGTCGTCGCCGCCCTGCCGTCGGGGACGGGCACCGTCGTCGGCGACCGCGGCTACCGGATGTCCGGCGGCGAGCGTCAGCGGCTCGCGATCGCACGTGTGTTCCTCAAGGCACCGCACCTCGTCGTGCTCGACGAGGCGACGGCGCACCTCGACTCGGGGTCGGAGGCCGCGGTCCAGGCCGCCCTCGCCGAGGCGCTGCGCGGGCGCACGTCCCTCGTCATCGCCCACCGGCTGTCGACGGTTCGCGAGGCCGACCTCATCGTCGTGCTCGACGCGGGCCGGGTCGTCGAGACGGGGACGCACGACGAGCTGCTCGCGCGTGGCCGCCGGTACGCCGAGCTCTACCGCACGCAGTTCGCGGACTCGCCCGAACGGCCGGCGACGTCTCCCTCGGTCGAGCGAGAGACCACCGCGGTCTGACGTCCGGACCGCCGCGCTCGTCCCCCCGCCCGGCGCGGGAACGGCCGCGGGGGCACGGCGAAAGGCCCGCCACCCCGAGGGGTGGCGGGCCTTCGTCGACTCGTCGACGTCCCGCCCGAGGGCGGGACATCACGGGATCAGTTGCCCGTGAGCTTCTCGCGGAGCGCGGCGAGCGCCTCGTCCGAGGCGAGCGTGCCCGTGGCCTCGGCGGCCGGGGCCGACGAGTAGGACGTGCTGCTCGACGAGGACGACGACGAGGACGAGGACGACGAGGAGGACGACGGACCCGAGTCGCCCGACGCGGCGTCGATGTCGGCCTTGACGGCCTCGGCGACCTGCTTGCGGTGCGCCTCCCAGCGCTCGTGCGCCTTCGCGTACTCCGCCTCCCAGGCCTCACGCTGCGTCTCGAAGCCCTCGAGCCACTCGTTGGTCTCCGGGTCGAAGCCCTCGGGGTACTTGTAGTTCCCCTGCTCGTCGTACTCGGCAGCCATGCCGTACAGCGCGGGGTCGAAGTCGTCCGACTCCGGGTCCACGCCCTCGTTGGCCTGCTTGAGCGACAGCGAGATGCGGCGACGCTCGAGGTCGATGTCGATGACCTTGACGAACACCTCGTCACCGACGTTGACGACCTGCTCCGGCAGCTCGACGTGGCGCACGGCCAGCTCGGAGATGTGCACGAGGCCCTCGATGCCGTCCTCGACGCGCACGAACGCACCGAACGGGACGAGCTTGGTGACCTTGCCCGGCACGACCTGGCCGATGGCGTGCGTCCGGGCGAAGGTCTGCCACGGGTCCTCCTGCGTCGCCTTCAGCGACAGGGAGACGCGCTCGCGGTCGAAGTCGACGTCGAGGACCTCGACCGTGACCTCCTGGCCCACCTCGACGACCTCGGAGGGGTGGTCGATGTGCTTCCAGGACAGCTCGGAGACGTGCACGAGACCGTCGACGCCGCCGAGGTCCACGAACGCACCGAAGTTGACGATCGAGGAGACGACACCGGGGCGCACCTGGCCCTTCTGCAGCGTCTGCAGGAAGGTGGAGCGGACCTCCGACTGCGTCTGCTCGAGCCACGCACGACGCGACAGGACGACGTTGTTGCGGTTCTTGTCGAGCTCGATGATCTTCGCCTCGATCTCCTTGCCGACGTACGGCTGGAGGTCGCGGACGCGACGCATCTCCACGAGGGAGGCCGGGAGGAAGCCACGCAGGCCGATGTCGAGGATGAGCCCACCCTTGACGACCTCGATGACGGTGCCGGTGACGACGCCGTCCTCCTCCTTGATCTTCTCGATCGTGCCCCAGGCGCGCTCGTACTGCGCACGCTTCTTGGACAGGATCAGACGGCCTTCCTTGTCCTCCTTCTGGAGGACGAGGGCCTCGACCGCGTCGCCGACGTTGACGACCTCACCGGGGTCCACGTCGTGCTTGATGGACAGCTCGCGGGAGGGGATCACGCCCTCGGTCTTGTAGCCGATGTCGAGAAGGACCTCGTCGCGGTCCACCTTGACGATCGTGCCTTCGACGATGTCGCCGTCGTTGAAGTACTTGATGGTCGCGTCAACGGCGGCGAGGAAGTCCTCCTCGGTGCCGATGTCGTTGACGGCAACCTGGGGTGCGGACTTCGCGGGGGTAGAGATGGTCATTGAGTTCGATGCTCCGATGCGGACAGGTGAAGTTGAGCGGGTAGGGTTTCGCGGTGCGCGACCCCACCACCGGGCCGGACGACGCTGTAGCGTCGAGCTCGGCGTGACGGCGGGCGCAATGCACCGCCGTCCACCTTATCCGGGCCCGGCCCTGCGGGTCAACGCGGACCCGCGCCTCATGCGAGGACGCGTGCGACCCGCAGCAGCTCGTCGGGGACGCGCTTCGGTCGGCCGGCCACCTCGGCGAGCGGCACGAGCTCGACCCGCTCGCCGCGCAGCGCGGTCATGACCCCTGAGGTCCCCGCGCTCACCGCGTCGACCGCCGCGACGCCGAACCTGCTGCCCAGGATCCGGTCGGTCGGTGTCGGCTCCCCGCCGCGCTGCACGTGCCCGAGGACCGTGAGCCGCGTGTCGAACCCGGTCCGCTGCGCGATCTCCGCGCTCACGCGCTCTCCCACGGAGCCCGCGACGATCTCGCCGAACCGACCGAGCTGCTGCGTGAACTCCATCGACGAGCCCTCGCGCGGGACCGCGCCCTCCGCGACCACGACGATCGAGAAGTTGGCGTGCGCGCGGTGCCGGTGCCGCAAGAACTTCACGACCTGCTCGATGTCGAACGGCTGCTCGGGCGCGAGCACGACCTCGGCCCCGCCGGCGATGCCCGCGTTCACGGCGATCCAGCCGGCGTGGCGGCCCATGACCTCGACGACCATGACGCGGTTGTGGCTCTCGGCCGTCGTGTGCACGCGGTCGATCGCCTCCGTCGCGATGTTCACCGCGGTGTGGAACCCGATCGACAGGTCGGTGCCCTCGACGTCGTTGTCGATCGTCTTCGGGATCGCGACGATCGGCACGCCCGCCTCGGCGACCTTGCTCGCGGCGTGCAGCGTGCCGTCGCCGCCGATGCAGATGACGGCGTCGAGCCGCTCGGCCTCCACCGTCGCGAGCACGGCCTCCATGCTGCCGTCCTCGGCGCTCGGGTGGAAGCGCGCGGTGCCCAGCAGGGTCCCGCCCACCGGCAGCACGTTGCGGATGTCCTGTCGCCCGAGGGGGTGCACGTCGCCGTCAACGACGCCGCGCCACCCGTTGCGGAAGCCGATGATGGTGTGCCCGTACTCCCCCGTCCCCTGCTTGACCACGGCCCGGATGGCCGCGTTCAGGCCGGGGCAGTCGCCTCCGCCGGTGAGAAGTCCGATGCGCACCTGGTTCTCCGTCTCGTCGTCGTGTCGCGCGACCTCGCGCTCGGTGGCGGCGTCGACGGAGGTGCCGACCTCCGCGGCACCGCGTCCGCGTCCAGCCTAGTCAGGCGCGGCGCGCAGGTCGGCGCCCGTCCCGGTCCGCGGGCAGTCCGCGAGAATGACGCCATGAGCAGTCCCTCGTCACCCGGCTTGCCCGCCTCCCCCGAGCACCTCGGCCCGACGGCGCACGCGGGCTATCGCGACGTTCCCGCCACCGAGGGCGGCCGGGCCGGACGGACGTGGTGGGACGCGAACGCGGCGGAGTACCTCGACGAGCACGGCGCCTTCCTCGGCGCCACCGACTTCTGCTGGTGCCCGGAGGGGCTGCGCGAGCGTGACGCGAGGCTGCTGGGGGACGTCGCGGGCCGACGCGTGCTCGAGGTCGGCTCGGGTGCGGCGCAGTGCTCCCGCTGGCTCGCGACCCAGGGCGCGCTCGTCGTGGCCACGGACGTCGCGGGCGGCATGCTCGCGGCCGGGGCCGCGCTCGACCGGGAGACGGGCGTGCGCGTCCCGATGGTCCAGGCCGACGCGCGCCAGCTGCCGTTCGCCGAGGCGAGCTTCGACGTCGCCTTCACGTCGTTCGGCGCGATCCCCTTCGTGCCCGAGGTCGACGCGGTCCACCGCGAGGTCGCGCGGGTCCTGCGCCCCGGTGGCACGTGGACGTTCTCGGTGACGCACCCGCTGCGCTGGGCGTTCCCCGACGACCCGAGCGAGCACGGCCTGACCGCGCACCGCTCCTACTTCGACCGCCGCCCGTACGTCGAGACCGACGACGCCGGTCGCGTCGTGTACGCGGAGTACCACCGCACGCTGGGCGACCACGTGCGGGAGGTGGTCGCCGCCGGGTTCGAGCTGCGCGACGTCATCGAGCCCGAGTGGCCTGCGGGCAACTCGAACGTCTGGGGCGGCTGGGGACCCGTGCGCGGTGCCTACCTGCCGGGCACGGCGATCTTCCGCACCCGGCTGCCCGGCTGACGCCTGCGCGTCAGTGGCCCGCCTCGTGCCAGGTCGCCCCGACGCCCACGGAGACGTCGAGGGGCACGTCGAGCGCGGCCGCAGCGCCCATCTCGGCGCGCAGCACCTCCTCGACCACGTCGCGCTCCCCCGGCGCGACCTCGACGACGAGCTCGTCGTGCACCTGGAGGAGCAGCCGAGAACGCAGGCCGCGCTCGTCGAACGCACGCTGCACGCCGAGCATCGCGACCTTGATGAGGTCGGCCGCGCTGCCCTGGATCGGGGCGTTGAGCGCCATGCGCTCCGCCATCTGGCGGCGCTGGCGGTTGTCGCTCGTGAGGTCGGGCAGGTACCGGCGGCGCCCGAGGATCGTCGCTGTGTAGCCGGTCGCACGCGCCTCGTCGACGACGCCCGTGAGGTAGTCGCGCACGCCCCCGAACCGCTCGAAGTAGTCGTCCATGAGCTTCTGCGCCTCGCCGACCTCGATCGTGAGCTGCTGCGAGAGCCCGAACGCGGAGAGCCCGTAGGCCAGGCCGTAGGACATCGCCTTGATCTTCGACCGCATGGCCGGCGTGACCTCGGACGCGGGCACCTCGAACACGCGCGAACCCACGTAGGAGTGCAGGTCCTCGCCTGAGCGGAACGCGTCGATGAGCCCCTCGTCGCCCGACAGGTGCGCCATGATGCGCATCTCGATCTGGCTGTAGTCGGCGGTCATGAGCGTCTCGTAGCCCTCGCCGACGACGAACGCGCGCCGGATCCGGCGCCCCGCCTCCGTGCGGATCGGGATGTTCTGGAGGTTCGGGTCGGTCGAGCTGAGCCGGCCCGTAGCGGCGATCGTCTGCTGGAACGTCGTGTGGATGCGCCCGTCGTCGGCGACCGACTTGAGCAGGCCCTCGACCGTCTGGCGCAGGCGCGACGCGTCGCGGTGCGCGAGCAGGTGCTCGAGGAACGGGTGCTGGGTCTTGACGAAGAGGTCCGCGAGCGCCGACGCGTCGGTCGTGTACCCCGTCTTGATCTTCTTCGTCTTCGGCATCCCGAGCTGGTCGAAGAGGACCTCCTGGAGCTGCTTGGGCGAGCCGAGGTTCACCTCGCGCCCGATCACGGCGTACGCCTCGCCCGCCGCCGTCGCGACGAGGTCGCCGAAGTGCTGCTCGAGCTCGCGGAGGTACTCGAGGTCCGCCGCGATGCCGTGGCGCTCCATGCGCGCGAGGATCGCCGAGAGCGGGAGCTCGAGGTCGGTGAGCAGGGCCGTGGCGCCGCGGTCGTCGAGCTCGCCCGTCAGCACGTCGGCGAGCTGGGCGACGGCGAGCGCTCGCACGGCGTCGCGCTCCTGCTCGCCGGACCCGTCGAGCGACAGGTCGAGCGCGCCCTGCGCGTCGTTGCCCGCCTCCGTGTCGGGCCGCAGCTCGCGGTGCAGGTGGCGCACCACGAGGTCGCCGAGGTCGTAGCCGCGCTGGTCGGGGTGGCAGAGGTAGGCGGCGAGCTCGGTGTCGAACGTCACGCCGGCGAGCTCGTAGCCGCGCGCCGCGAGCTGGTGCCACGCGGCCTTCGCGCCGTGTACGACCTTCGGACGGGCCGGGTCGGCGAGCCACGCCGCGAGCGCCTCCTCGTCGGCACCCGCGACGTCGGCGAGCTCGAGCGCGACGGCCGCGCCCGCGTCGTCGGACACCGCGAGCCCCCACGCGTCGCCGCCGCCCGGGACGGCCTTGCCCGCCACCTCGACCCCGAGGCGGCGCTCGCCGTGCTCGGCCAGCCACGCGCCCAGGCCGCCGGGCAGCACGTCGGCGACCTCGACGTCGAACCCGGCCTCCGTCTCGACCTCGCCCTCGGGCGCGATGGCGAAGAGCCGATCGCGCAGCACGCGGAACTCGAGCGCGTCGAGCACGCGGTGGACGGCCTCGCGGTCCCACGGGCGCGCGGCCAGGCTGTCCGGCCCGATCGGCAGCTCGAGGTCGAGCAGGAGCGCGTTGAGCTGCCGGTTGAGGCGGACCTGGTCGAGATGCGCGCGCAAGTTCTCGCCCGCCTTGCCCTTGACCTCGTCGGCGTGGTCGAGCAGGCCGTCGAGGCCGTCGTACGCCGTGATCCACTTCGCAGCCGTCTTGGGGCCGACGCCGGGGATGCCCGGCAGGTTGTCGGAGGTCTCCCCCACGAGCGCGGCGAGGTCCGGGTAGCGCTCGGGCGGCACGCCGTACTTCTCGACGACCGCGGCGCTGTCCATGCGCGCGAGCTCGGAGACGCCCTTCTTCGGGTACAGGACCGTGACGTCGGGACCGACGAGCTGGAACGAGTCCCGGTCCCCCGAGCAGACGAGCACCTCCATCCCGGCCGCCGCGCCCTGCGTGGCGAGCGTCGCGAAGATGTCGTCCGCCTCGTAGCCCTCGCGCTCGAGCGTCGGGATGTGCAGGGTCTCGAGGATCTCCTTGATGAGCGGCACCTGGCCACGGAACGGCTCGGGCGTGGACTCGCGCGTGCCCTTGTAGCTCGGCAGGATCTCGGTGCGGAACGACTGGCGCCCGGCGTCGAACGCGACCGCGACGTGCGTCGGCTCCTCGTCGCGCAGCAGGTTGATGAGCATCGACGTGAACCCGTACACCGCGTTGGTGTGCTGACCGGTCGTCGTCGAGAAGTTCTCCGCCGGGAGCGCGAAGAACGCGCGGTAGGCCATGGAGTGTCCGTCGATGAGCAGCAGGCGAGGTCGCGCAGAGGTCGTCACGGGTGCCAACCTACAGTCCATGACCGACACGCACGGCTCCGCCGACACCGCCGCCGCCGCCCCCGCCGACCACCCCGCCGCGGACGCGCCGGGCGCGCCGAGCCACGCCTACGAGGCGATGGGGCTGCGGACCGAGGGGACGCTCATCGAGCGCATGGGCATCGAGCTGGAGGAGGTGAGCGCGGCGCGCGTCACCGCACGGATGCCCGTCGCGGGCAACACGCAGCCCGCCGGCCTGCTGCACGGTGGCGCGTCGGTCGTGCTCGCCGAGACCCTCGGCTCGGTCGCCGCGCAGCTGCACGGTGGGCCAGGTCGGGCGGCCGTCGGGATCGAGGTCAACGCCACGCACCACCGGGGCGTCCGCGAGGGGTGGGTGCGCGGCGAGGCCGTCGCGGTGCACCTCGGGCGCACGACGGCGAGCTACGAGATCGTCGTGTCCGACGACGCCGGGCGGCGCGTGTGCACCGCTCGCCTCACGTGCCTGATCCTCGCGCAGGACTGAGGACCTCCGGACCGACGTGCGGGGCGCTGCCTCAGCCGGGGAGCGTCTCGCGCGTCTCGGCCGGCATGACGACGCCCGTGCGGCGGCGGTACTCCGCCTGGAACTCGCGCAGGTCGACCGGGCCGGACATGGTCTCCGTGCGGGCACGACGGCGGCGCGCGATGAGGTCCTCGAGCGAGCGGGTCCCGCGCCGGGCGGGCGCGAGATCCGCCGCGAGGCGACGCTGGAGCACCGCGGTGGACACGACGCGGTGGCCCGCGACCGGGCCGAAGCCGAGCCGGGCGAGGAAACGCTGCACCCCGCGCGAGCCGGGGATGGGCACCGAGTAGACGTGGGTGGCACCCGCGGCGGCGGCGAGATCGGCCGTCGCGCTGAGGAGCGCGTGCCCGACACCGCGGCGACGCGAGTCCTCGCCGACGTACACCGCCTCGACGTACAGGCTGGGCTCGTCCGCGAAGAGGTGGGGCTCGAGCTCCCGCGCGAGCACGAACCCGACGGGACGGCCGTCCTGCAGGGCGACGAGCACGTTTCCGCCCGGCAGCGCGAGCAGCACGGAAAGGTGCCGGACCAGTCGCTCCTGGTCGGGGGCGCAGATCTGGGCTCCCGACGCGGACTCCTGGCGCGCCTCCGAGCACAGCTCGGCGATGCCGGGCAGGTCGTCGCCGACCGCGGTTCTGACCTCGACTGCTGGGCGCACCGGACTCCTCCTCGTTCGCACCGTGGGACTGACGGCACCGAGGGACGTGGGGCGGGTAGGGGTCCACGTCGCTCGGACGGCGCCGTCGGCCATCGACTGAGCACTACGTGGCGACCGCGTGTCCACCGCCCCGGGAACTACTGGACGCCAGTCCAAGACGATAGCCCGCCCGGGGCACTGTGACAAAGGTCCAGTTCAGGGACCCGTCCGGACGGGCCGGCCGCCGACGGCTCAGGCGCTGCCGACCTGCTCGATGACGGCGTCGGCCACCTCGCGCATGGTCAGACGGCGGTCCATCGACGTCTTCTGGATCCAGCGGAAGGACTCGGGCTCGCTCAGGCCCATCTTCGTCATGAGCAGGCCCTTCGCGCGGTCCACGCGCTTGCGCGTCTCGAAGCGCTCCGCCAGGTCGGCGACCTCGGACTCGAGCGCCGAGATCTGCGAATAGCGGGAGATCGCGATCTCGACCGCCGGGAGGAGGTCCGCAGGGGTGAACGGCTTGACGACGTACGCCATCGCGCCGGCGTCACGGGCACGCTCGACGAGCTCGGCCTGCGAGAACGCCGTGAGCAGGACGACCGGCGCGGCGTGCGCCTTGCCGATCTGCTCGGCCGCGGAGATGCCGTCGAGCTCGGGCATCTTCACGTCCATGACGACGACGTCGGGCTTGAGCTCGAGCGCCAGCTTCACCGCCGTGGCGCCGTCTCCGGCCTCGCCGACGACGTCGAATCCCGCGTCGCGCAGCGTCTCGACCACGTCGAGACGGATGAGCGCCTCGTCCTCGGCGACGATGGCGCGGCGTGCAGGGCGGCCCGTCGGTGCGGGGGTCGCGGCGGGCTCGGGCTCGATCATGGGGGGCAGGTCGAGCGGCTGCTTGTCCTCGGGCTGCGCTGTCTGGTCACTCACGGGGTTCATCGTAGTGCTCCGTACCCCGTGCCGCCCCCGGGTTTCGCCCTCGGAGGAGTGTGATTCTCGAACGTGGTCGCGCATGTGGTTCGATGGAGCACGCGCGACGCGCCCTCCCCGGGCGGCACCGCGCGCGGCCCCGGTAGCCCAACCGGCAGAGGCGTTCGGCTCAAACCCGATCCAGTGTGGGTTCGAATCCCACCCGGGGCACCCTCCGTCCGTTCCCGACCGTCACGACTCGCGCACGGTCGGGAGCGCCGGGAGCGGCCCGCGGAGCAGCCACCTGTCGAGCAGGTCGTCGACGTCGTGGCCCGCCTCCCGCAGGACCGCGCGGAAGTCGTCGGTCGTCACCGAGCCGTAGCGGTGCGTCTCCGTCCAGCGGCGCAGGACAGCGAAGAAGCCGTCGTCACCGATCGTCAGCCGCAGGGCGTGCAGCGTCAGCGCACCGCGCTTGTAGAGGCGGTCGTCGAACATGAGCTCCGGCCCGGGGTCCCCGAGGACGAGGTCCTGGGGCAGCGCGGACAGACGACCGCGGTGGGCGCGGGCGTGCGCGTCGGCAGTGCCCCCGCCCGACGCCTCGGACCACAGCCACTCCGCGTAGCACGCGAAGCCCTCGTTGAGCCAGATGTCCTGCCAGCGCGCGACCGACACGCTGTTGCCGAACCACTGGTGCGCGAGCTCGTGGGCGACCAACCGGTCCCACGTGCCCGCGCCGTCGAGATGGTTCGCGCCGAAGATCGACAGGCCCTGCGCCTCCAGGGGGATCTCGAGCTCGTCCTCCGTGACGACGACCCGGTACCCCTCCTCGAACGGGTAGGGACCGAACAGGCGCTCGAACAGGCTCATCGTCTCGCCGTGCCGCGCGAGGTCCCGCTGCGCGGCGTCGCGCTGCGCGGCGTGCACCAGCGCGGTCTGGGCCACCGGGCGCCGCGCCGCGTCGATCAGACCGGGCAACCCGGGTCGACGTCCGACGTCCAGATCGTCGAACCGGCCGACGACGACGGTGGCGAGGTACGTGCACATCGGCGCGGTCGGGCCGAACCGCCACGTCCGCGTCGACGCCCTGCGGGCGACGTCGAGCAGCGGGCCGTTGGCCGCCACCGCGTACCCCGAGTCGGTGGTGACGGAGATCTCGAAGGTCGCCTTGTGGGTCGGGCTGTCGTTGCAGGGGAACCACGTCGGTGCGCCGTCGGGCTGCCCCGCGACCAGGGAGCCCTCCGTGAGCTCCTCCCAGCCCACGTCCCCCCACGGGCCGATCCACGGCCGCGGGCGACCGCCGTAGGCGATCACGAGACGCGTCGCCGTGCCTCGCGCCGCCAGACGGCCCAGGCGGACGTGGAGCCTGCCCCCCGCGTGGGTGAACCGCACCGGGTGACCGTCGGCCGTGACACGCGTCGCCTTGAGGTGGACGAGGTCCAGCTCGACGACCTCGACGTCCGCGTCCAGGACGACGTCGAGCGTCGCGACGCCGTCGAGCCGGTTCGTGCGCACCCGGTAGGTGAGCTCGAGCCCGTACCGGTTCACGTGGTGGTCGGTCGAGCCGCGGTGGGGGGCATAGGGGTCGGGGGCGCCGAGGGCGCGATGACGACGGGCCACGGTCGGGCGTCCTCCAGTGTCAGGTTCGCCGCATCGTACGCGACGTCGGTGCGGCGGACGCCCGACCCCGGACGGGCACGGGGCCGGTCCAGGGCACGATCGGGTTGCCGTGCCAGCGCGACCCGGGCGGCACGACCTCGCCGCGCATGACGAGCGAGGCCGGTCCCACGCGGGCACCCGCCGCGACGACGGCGGCCGGCAGGATCACGCCGTGCGGGCCGATCGAGGCTCCGGCGCCGATCTCGACCGTGTCCAGGCTCATGACGCGGTCGTGGAACAGGTGGGTCTGGAGCACGCAGCCGCGGCCCACCCCTGCACCGTCGCCGAGGCGCACGAGGTCCGCCTCCGGCAGCCAGTAGGTCTCGCACCAGACGCCCCGGCCGACGCGGGCGCCCAGCGTGCGCAGCCACGCCGTGAGCAGCGGTGTCCCGGCGACGTGGTCGGAGAACCACGGTGCGGCGACCGTCTCGACGAACGTGTCCTGGAGCTCGTTGCGCCACACGAACGAGCTCCACAGCGGGTGGTCGCCGGCGCGGAACCGGCCGACGAGCGCCCACTTGGCCGCCGTCGTCAGGAGCGCACCGACGGCCCCGGCACCGAGCATGACCACGCCTGCGAGGAGCGCGGCGGTGCCGTACCCCGACGCCGTCACGAGAGACTGCAGCACGACGACGACGGCCACCGCCACGTAGGCCGAGCACACGGGACCTACCCAGCGGAGCAGCTCGAACGCCCCGCGCGCGACGAGCAGGCGGCGCGGCGGCTCGAACGTCCGCGACTCGTCCGTGTCGACCGACGCGACGCGCCGCAGCCGGGTCGGCGGGTTGCCGAGCCACGACGAGCCCGCCTTCGCCTTCGCGGGTGCTGCCGAGAGCACGGCGACGAGGCCGTTCTTCGGGACCGAGCGCCCGGGTGCCGTGATCCCCGAGTTGCCGAGGAACGCGCGCTTGCCCACGCGGGCGCGCGCCACGCGCACCCAACCGCCGCCCAGCTCGTAGGGCGCGACCATCGTGTCGTCGGCGAGGAACGCACCGCGCGAGACGTCCATCATCGACGGGATCCCGAGCACGGTCGACGCCTCGACGTCGCGTCCCACGCGCGCGCCGAGCAGGCGCAGCCACGCGGGCGTGAAGACGCTCGAGTAGAGCGGGAAGAGGACCGTGCGCGCGGAGTCCATGAGGCGCTGCGTGACCCACGCCTGCCAGCCCTGGCGGCTGTGCGTGGCGTGGAACCCCTCGCGCAGGCCGACGGCCAGGAGGCGCACGCACGCGAGCACGAGCAGCGCGTACGTCACCGCCGCCGCGAGGGTCGCGAGCGGGACCCGGAGGGCCAGAGCCCCGAGGAGCGCCGACGTCCCGGGCGTCGTGGCGCCCCAGCCCGCGGCGAGCACGAGCAGGCCGACGCCTGCCGCCACGACCGGTACGAGGCTCAGCGCCGCCCCGCTCACCCCGTACGCCGCGGCCCAGGCGCGCCGCTGCGGCGGTCGCGCGTCCGGCCACGGGTGCTTGACCTCGCTGCGCACGCGGACCGCGGGCGAGCCCGCCCAGTACTCGCGCGCCCCGACCTTGCCGGCCACGCACGAGCCCGCCGCGACGTCCGCCTCCTTGCCCACGCGCGCGCCGGGCAGGAGTGTCGACCGGGCGCCCACGGTCGCCCCCGCACCGACCCGCACCCGCCCGACGACGAGCGTGTCGCCGTCGATCCAGTGACCCGACAGGTCGACCTCCGGCTCGACGGCGCACCCCTTGCCGAGCGTGAGCATGCCGGTCACCGGTGGCAGCGAGTGCAGCTCCACGCCCGTGCCGACCTTCGCGCCCAGGAGCCGCGCGTAGACGCCCACGAGCGGCGCCCCCGCGACGGTCACTCCCCCGGTCGCACCGACGAGGGCCTCGGCCGCCCACAGCCGCAGGTGGACGCTGCCGCCTCGCGGGTACCGACCCGGCCGCACACCGCGCAGGAGGAGCCGCGCCCCGGCCGCGGCGACCAGGAGCCGCCCCGGCGGGCTCACCGTGACCAGCCAGCCTGCGACCACCCACCACCACGAGACGGGACGGACGAACGGCAGGGACGTCGCCGCCGCGAGCACGTTGTTCAGGGCGGCGACGGCGACGAGCCAGCGCAGCCCCGCGACGGTGCGCAGCGGGACGAGCGCGAGGAGCTGGACGGCCTGGGCCCGGAGCGGCACGGGCACCGCCGCCTCGGCAGCCGCCGTCGTGCCCGGACCCGACGACGACCCGATCTGGTCGCCGCCGTCCTGCGCCTGGTCGACGAACTCCGCGAGCTCGCCCACCGACGGGTTGTCGTAGAGGTCCGCCACGGTGATCGTCGGCACGCGCTCGCGCAGCGCCGAGACCACCTGGGCCGCGGTGAGGCTGCCCCCGCCGAGCTCGAAGAAGTCGTCGTCCGCGACCTGGGGTGCCGCTCCGAGGACACGTCCCCACACGGCCGCGAGCCACTCCTGGGTGGCGGTCAGCGGGGCCGCGTCGTCCGTCGGTCGCGACTCGGCCACGAGGCGCGCGCCGTCCGGGAGGGGCCAGGGCAGCGCGTCGCGGTCGACCTTGCCCGAGGTCCGGGTCGGGACGGCGTCGACCACCGCCAGCAGGGGGACGAGCGCTGCGGGGAGCGTGTGCCGCAGCGCGTCGACGCACGTGCGCGCGTCGAGCGGTGCGGCGCGTCCGGGGTCGGGGACGAGGTACCCCACGAGCACCTGGTTGCCCGCCTCCGAGCGACGGACCGCGCTCGCGGCCGCGGACACGCCCTCGAGCGCGAGCAGCGCGGCGTCGATCTCCCCGAGCTCGATGCGACGGCCACCGACCTTGACCTGGTCGTCGGCGCGGCCCACGAACAGCAGGCCGGCGTCGTCGCGCACGACGAGGTCCCCGCTGCGGTACGCGCGCTCCCACCCGAGCCCGGCGTGCGGCGCGTACTTCTCCGCGTCCTTCGCCGCGTCGAGGTACCGCGCCAGACCGACACCGCCGATCACCAGCTCGCCCGTCGCTCCCGGCGCCACCGGGAGGCCGTCCGCGCCGACGACGGCGAGGTCCCACCCGTCGAGCGGCAGCCCGATGCGCACTGGACCCGTCCCACCGAGGAGCGCCGCGCACGCCACGACCGTCGCCTCGGTGGGGCCGTAGGTGTTCCAGACCTCCCGGCCTAGGACCGCGAGCCGGTCGACGAGCTCCGGCGGGCACGCCTCGCCGCCGAAGATCAGCAGCCGGACCCCCGCGAGCGAGTCCGGCGGCAGGAGGCCCGCGAGGGTCGGGACCGTCGAGACGACCGTGATGCCGCGCTCGGCGATCCACGGACCGAGCTCCGCGCCCGTGCGCACCAGGGCACGGGGCGCCGGCACGAGGCACGCCCCGTGCCGCCACGCGAGCCACATCTCCTCGCACGAGGCGTCGAACGCCACGGACAGGCCCGCGAGGACGCGGTCGTGCGGGCCCAGCGGCTCGCCCTGCAGGAACAGGCTGGCCTCCGCGTCGACGAACGCCGCGGCGTTGCGGTGCGTCACCGCGACGCCCTTCGGCGTGCCGGTCGACCCCGAGGTGAAGATCACCCAGGCGTCGTCCCCGGGCCCGGGCAGATCGCCGGCGCGCGGGTTCGGCTCGGTGTCCGGGCGCACGGCGAGATGGGCGTCGTCGCCGACGACCGCGCGCACCGCGGCCTCCGTGAAGACGAGCTCGGCCCGCTCCTCGGGGTCGTCGCGGTCCACCGGGACGTACGCCGCACCCGCGCGCAGAACCGCGAGCACCGAGAGGTACAGGTCGGCGCGACCGGACGTCGCCCGCACCCCGACGCGGTCGCCCGGGCCCACGCCGATCGCCGTCAGCCGTGCGGCCCGCGCCTCGACCTCGCGCAGCGTCTCCGCGTACGTGAGGACCGTGCCGTCGTCGAGGGCGGCGGCGTCGGGATGGGCCGCCGCAGTGGCCGCGAGGACGTCGAGGAGCGTCCTCGGGGCGGGGGCGCGGCTCCCCGCGAGGAGCGGGTCGGTCGACGTCGTCATGGAGAACATGCTGCTCCTGGTCGGGGACGGGGTCCCTGCGGAGGCTACAGACCGGTGGTGGCCGCGGGGCGAACGCCCGGTGACCGGACGGCTCGCGCCCCACCTGCTGAGCATCGCCGCCCTGTCGTCACCTCGCCGAAACCCGCCTGACACAGTGCGCTCGTAGCGTCCTGCGGACCGGCCCGTCACGGACCGACCCGTGCAGGAGGGAGGCTCTCGTGATCGACCACGTCGACCCGTTCGTCGGCACGGCCGCGACGGACCTGCCCGAGCCGTCGGGCCTCGCGGCGGCGTGGTGGTCGCCCAAGCCGCAGGTCGGCAACACCCATCCGGGCGCGAGCCACCCGCTCGGCATGGTCTCGGCCTGCGCGTACTCGGGGGCCTACCCCACCGGGTACGGCCGGTACGACCTCAGCACCGAGGGCGTCCCCACCGCGCTGTTCGACCACCAGGTCGCGTCCGGGTTCACGCACTTCCAGCAGTCCGGCACCGGCGCGATCCGCAAGTACTACAACTACGTCCGGGTGACACCGATGCTCGAGCCGCTCGACGCGCTCGGCCGGCACTGGGACCTCCTCGACGAGGAGGCGTCGCCCGGCCGGTACGCCGCGACGCTCGGCAGCGGGATCCGGTGCGAGGTCACCGTCGGGCCGAAGAGCGCCGTGCACCGGTACACGTTCCCCGAGCACCACGACGCGCGGCTCGTCGTCGACCTCTCGCTCGGCGGGCTCGCGATCCCCTACGGGGCGACCGTGCCGCTGCGCGCCCACCTCGGGACGCTCGGACCCGGGGCAGCGGCCGGCGAGATCGTCGTCGAAGGTGCACCGCTCGCGGTGCACCTCGAGTGCGACGCACGGCGCTGGCGGCAGATGCTCTGGTACGACCGCCGCCTCATGCCGGGCAGCACGCGGCTCGACTTCGGCGACATCCGACCGACGACCCTGCGCCCGTTCGGCCTCCTGTGGGCCGGCCCGACGACGGCCGGGCAGGTCGTCGAGCTGCACCTCGGCTTCTCGCTGCGCGGGCCCGAGCAGGCCCGGGAGAATCTCGTCCTGGACCGCGGCCCCGGTCCGTCGAGCTTCGCCGGCCGACACGAGCGCACCGCGACGACGTGGGCCGAGCACCTCGACCGGATCGAGGTCGACTGCCCCGACCCCGACCGGCGCGCGGTCTTCGCGACGGCGCTCTACCACTCCCTCCTCAAGCCGTGCCTCGCCCCCGGCGAGAGCCCGTTCTGGCCCGGGGACACGCCGTTCGCGTTCGACGTCTCGACGATGTGGGACATCTACCGCACCCAGCTCCCGCTGCTCGCGACGTTGTGGCCGGACCGCGCGGTCGAGCTCGCCACAGCCCTGCTGCACATCTGCGAGGAGGAGGGGAACTTCCCGATCGGGTACCGCATGGCGCGCGGCGCCGACCGGTTCTCCCGCCAGGCGAGCGCGCTCGTGCAGACCTTCCTCGCCGACCTGTGCGCGCTCGACGTGCCCGGCATCGACTGGGACTGGGCCCTCGTGCACATGCACAACGACCTGCGCCGCACCTACGGCGAGGACTACCTCCTGCAGGGCGTCGCCCACCCGATCAGCCACACCCTCGACCTCGCGGCCGGCTACTGGTGCACTGCCCGCGTGGCCCGCCGCGTCGGCGACCAGGCGCTCGCGGACGAGCTGGCCCAGCACGCGCAGGGCTGGGTGAACGCGTTCGACTCTTCGACCGGGCTCCTGCGCGACTCGACGTTCTACGAGGGCGGGCGCTGGAACTACTCGTTCCGCCTCGTGCACGACATGGCGGCCCGGATCGCGCTCGCCGGCGGCGACGACGCGTTCGTCGCGCTCCTCGACCATTTCTTCGGGTTCGGCGCCCCGCCCGTGGCGCAGCCGCGGGAGCGGCCGTCACCCGCCGAGATGGCCGCCGGCTACGCGCTCGACCGCTTCGAGGGGCTCAACAACGAGCCCGACATGGAAGCGCCCTGGGCCTACCACTACGCGGGCAGGCCGGACCGCACGGCCGAGATCGTGCACGCCGCGGTCCACCAGCGCTTCGGGACCGGGCCGGGCGGGCTGCCCGGCAACGACGACTCCGGCGGTCTGAGCTCGTGGTATCTCTGGGCGTCCCTCGGCCTCTTCCCCGTCGCCGGGCAGGGACTGTTCCTCGTCAACGCCCCGGCGTTCGCCGAGTCCCGCCTCCGGCTCCCCGGCGGCGTCCTCACGATCGAGACCACCGGATTCGTCGAGCCCGGCCCGCGCACGCCGCCGCAGTACGTGCGCGCCGCGTGGCTCGACGGGCGCCCGCTGCCACGCACGTGGCTGCCCGCCGACCGCGTGCGCAGGGGCGGCCGCCTCCTCCTGGAGCTCGGCCCCGAGCCGTCCGGCTGGGGCACCGCGCCCGAGCACCGGCCGCCGTCGTACCCCGGCACCTCGACCCGAACCCGCCCCGACGACACGACCCCGGAGACGTCATGACCACCACCCCGCCCCGGACGCAGACCCGCCGCCTCGTCATCGTGGTGCGCGCCGATCCCGTGATCTGCGGCCACTCCGGTGAGGCGCGCAACCTCGCCGAGGCCGCGCTCCACCGCGGCTTCACCGACGTGCGGATCGTCACCTGGCCGGTCGAGCGGCTCGAGGCGGCCGGGCTGCCCCTCAAGCCGCTCGACACCGTCCTGCCGTACAGCCCCGGCATCACCGTCGAGCGCCCCGCACCCGTCGGCGACTACAAGGTGCCCGACGGGCGCTACCTCGCCGGGCTCACCGGTCGCCTCGTCGAGCTCTTCACCGACGGAGTGCCCACCGTGTGCCTCTCGCTCTACCTCAGCCCGCACACGACCGCCGTGGCCGACGCCGTACGGGTCGCGCGCAGCACCGGCCTGCCGGTCGAGGTCGCGACGATCGCGGAGGCCGTCGGCTCCGACGTCACCAACGTCGTGCGCACGTGCGTCGAGGAGGGCCGCTTCGGCGCCGCCGCCCACGTCCTCACCGACTACCTCGCGAGCGACCTCTGCGTCGCCGTCTCGCGCTACACGCGCGACCTCGTGGTCGCGTGCGCCCAGGAGATCGACGACCGTCACGGCACGTTCTTCGCCGACCAGTGCCGGTCCCGCATCCAGGTCTCCTACCCGGCGATCGACACCGGCGCCTACACCGACCTCGACCCGACGACCACCAGCGACGTCCTGGCCCATCGCGGGCTCGAGCGCGACGGGTACGTGCTGTACCTGTCGCGCCTCGCCGCCGCCAAGGGCGTGGACGACCTCATCGACGGCTACGCGCTCTCGCGGACCGCCAGGACCACGCGCCTCGTCGTCGCGGGCCGCGGACCGGCGGAGTCCGAGCTGCGAGCACGGGCCGCCGCGAGCGCCGTCGCCGACCGGATCGTGTTCCTCGACGACGTCGACGACGCCACGAAGCCCCATCTCATGGCGGGCAGCGCCGCCTTCGTCCTGCCGAGCAAGCCACGACCCGAGTTCGTCGAGACGTTCGGCATCGCGCTCGTCGAGTCGATGCTCGCCGGCGGCGGGCCGGTCATCACGACCGACACGGGAGGGATCGGCGAGGCCGTCGGCGAGCACGCGACGATCGTGCCCGTCGCGGACCCGGACGCGATCGCGCGGGCGCTCGACGACGTCGTGCTCGGCACCGCGTCGCACGAGGGCGCGACTCGGGCCGACGCCGCCCGGGCACACGCCCTCCAGTTCGACCGCGCAGTCGTGCTCGACGCCATGCTCGCGCGGCTCGCGACGTCGCCCACGGCACCTCGCTGGGTCAGCGAACCCCGGCTCGTACGGGCGTGACCGCACCAGTCTCGGTCGTGCGACGCCGCGTGGTCGCCCTGGGTGGCCGGGGTCGTCCCATCCTGGGCGCCGCTCGCCCAGGCGCCGCCCGACGTCGTTCCCGAGTTGTCAGCACCCCGTCGCCCTTCAGACCCGCCGAGCGCTGACAACTTTCGCGGCCACACAATTGTCAGCGTCTCGTCGCCCTAGGGACCCGTGAGGTGCTGACAACTTTGGTCGTCGTACGCCGCGCCGTGCTCGACGACGTTCGCCGCGGCTCGCGAGGTGACGGGACCGGGAGCGGGGCCGGAGAGGAGGAGGGCGCGGGTCGGGGGGTCTGGCGGGAGGCCGCGAGGCACGAGCGGCCGGATGGTAGACCCGCGCCCTCCTCCTCTCCGGACCGCGGACGCGACCACGACGCACGTCCCGACCCGGAGACGACGAACGGCGGCGCCCCTGCGAGGGGGCGCCGCCGTCAGACCCTGCGACGAGGCTGCGCCCTCACGGGCGCGGCCAGGTCACTTGCGCGTGTCGGAGTGGTCGCCGATCTTGTGCACGAGGATCGAGTTCGTCGTGCCCGGCTGGCCGACGGGCGCACCGGAGACGACGACGACGAGGTCGCCGACCTCGGCGAGGCCGTTGGCCTGCAGGGTCGTGTCGACCTGGCCCACCATCGCGTCGGTGTTCTCCACCTCGGGCACCTGGTAGGTCTGCGTGCCCCACGTGAGCGACAGGACGTTGCGCACGTGCTCGCGAGGCGTGAAGGCGAGCAGCGGGATGTGCGAGCGCAGGCGGGACATGCGCTTCGCGGAGTCGCCGGACTGCGTGAACGTCACGAGGTACTTGACGCCGAGGATCTCGCCGATCTCGGCGGCCGCGCGGGTGATCGCGCCACCGCGGGTGTGCGGGGTCGAGCCGAGGGGGGCGATCCGCTCGCGGCCCGCCTCCTCGGTCGCCTCGATGATGCGCGCCATGGTCTCGACGGTGAGGATCGGGTACTCGCCGACGCTCGTCTCGCCGGAGAGCATGACCGCGTCGGCACCGTCGAGGACGGCGTTGGCGCAGTCCGACGCCTCGGCGCGCGTCGGGCGCGGCGAGTTCGTCATGGACTCGAGCACCTGCGTCGCCACGATGACGGGCTTCGCGTTGCGACGCGCCATCTCGACGATGCGCTTCTGGACGAGCGGGACCTGCTCGAGCGGCAGCTCGACCGCGAGGTCGCCACGGGCGACCATGACGCCGTCGAACGCGTCGACGATCTCGGCGAGGTTCTCGACGGCCTGAGGCTTCTCGATCTTGGCGACGACAGGGACCGTGCGGCCCTCCTCGTCCATGATCGCCTTGACGTCGTCGAAGTCCTCGGCGGAGCGCACGAACGACAGCGCGATGATGTCGGCGCCCAGGCGCAGCGCCCAGCGCAGGTCGTCGCGGTCCTTCTCGGACAGCGCCGGCACGGAGACCGCGACGCCGGGCAGGTTCAGGCCCTTGTTGTTCGACACGGGGCCGGCGACCTCGACGCGCGTCACGACGCGGGGACCCTCGACGGCGGTGACGCGGACGAGCACCTTGCCGTCGTCGATGAGGATCGGGTCCCCGACGCGGGCGTCGCCCGGCAGGCCCTTGTGCGTCGTGGAGACGAGCTCCTTGGTGCCGACGACGTCGTCCGTCGTGATGGTGAAGGTGTCACCCTCCTCCAGCCAGTGCTTCTGGTCCTCCGCGAAGCGGCCGAGCCGGATCTTCGGCCCCTGGAGGTCGACGAGCACGGCGACGGAACGGCCCGACGCCTTCGCGGCCTCGCGCACGCCGTGGTAGACGGCCTCGTGCTCCTGCGCGCTGCCGTGGCTGCGGTTGATCCGCGCGACGTCCATGCCGGCGTCGACGAGCGCCCGGAGCTGCTCCTTCGACTCGGTCGCAGGTCCGATGGTGCAGACGATCTTTGCTCTGCGCATATCTCCAGCCTCTAGTCCTCCGCCCGGCTGCGAGCCGGACGTCGCGGGGTGCCCCTCCCAAGGATGCCCCGCTCATCGTCCCGGCGCCGGACATCCGACGTCGGGGTGCACGTCAAGCGCGCAGTGACACGGTGCTCGCGCGCACGGGCGCGGGCAGCTCGGTCCCTCCCTGAAGGTAGGCGTCGACGGAAGCCGCCGCAGCCCGTCCCTCGGCGATCGCCCACACGATCAGCGACTGCCCGCGGCCGGCGTCGCCGGCCACGAACACGCCCGGCAGCGACGTCGCGAAGTCGTCGCCGCGCCCGACCAGGCCGCGGGACGTGAGGTCCACGGCCGCCTGGGCCGTGAGGGTCTCGGTCTCCGGGCCGGTGAAGCCCATGGCCACGAGCACGAGGTCCGCAGGGATCTCGCGCTCCGTGCCGGCCTTCGGGACACGGCGGCCGTCGGGCAGGTACTCGGTCTCGGCCACGCGCAGCGCGCGGACCGTGCCGTTCTCGTCCCCGACGAACTCGACGGTCGACGCGAGGTACTCGCGCTCGCCGCCCTCCTCGTGGGACGAGGACACCTCGAAGAGGATCGGGTCGGTCGGCCAGGGCTGGCCCGCCGCACGCTCGAGCGGCGGCTGCTTGCCGATGGCCAGCGTCGTCACGCTCGTCGCACCCTGGCGCAGCGAGGTGCCGAGGCAGTCCGAGCCCGTGTCGCCGCCGCCGATGACGATGACGTGCTTGCCCTCGGCCGTGATCTGGTCGGGCACGACGCGCCCGGCCACCACGGCGTTGGCCTGGTGCAGGAACTCCATCGCGTAGTGGATCCCGCCGAGCTCACGCCCCGGGATCGACAGGTCCCGGGGGACGGTCGCGCCCGTGGCGACCACGACGGCGTCGTACCGCGCGCGGAGGTCGTCCCACGTGATGTCGACGCCGATCTCGACGCCGGGGCGGAAGCGCGTGCCCTCGGCCTCCATCTGCGCGATGCGGCGGTCGATGTGGAGCTTCTCGAGCTTGAAGTCCGGGATGCCGTAGCGCAGGAGCCCACCGATCGCGTCGTCCCGCTCGTAGACGGCGACGGTGTGGCCGGCGCGCGTGAGCTGCTGGGCCGCGGCGAGACCGGCGGGACCGGAACCCACGACGGCGACCGTCGCGCCCGTGAGCCGCTGCGGCACCCGAGGCGTGACGTAGCCCCGCGCGAACGCCTCGTCGATGATCGAGACCTCGACGTTCTTGATCGTCACCGCGGGCTGGTTGATGCCGAGCACGCAGCTCGACTCGCACGGCGCCGGGCACACCCGGCCGGTGAACTCGGGGAAGTTGTTCGTCTCGTGGAGGCGGTCGATCGCGTCGGCCCACTGGTCGCGGTAGACGAGGTCGTTCCACTCGGGGATGAGGTTCCCGAGCGGGCAGCCCTGGTGGCAGAACGGGATGCCGCAGTCCATGCAGCGGCCCGCCTGCTCCTTGAGGAAGACCTGGCCCTCCTCGAGGTGCGCGTGCACGTCCTTCCAGTCCCGCAGGCGGACGTCGACCGGGCGGTTCGGTGGGAGCTCGCGCTCCCGCACCTTCAGGAATCCGCGGGGGTCAGCCACGGGCCACCTCCAAGATCTGGTCCCACACGCCCGGCGCGGCCGGGTCGAGCCCCGCCGACTCGGCCTTGTCGAGCGCGGAGCGCATGCGCGCGAAGTCGGTCGGCAGCACGCGCGTGAAGCGCTGCGCGGCCGCGGGGAAGTCGGCGAGCAGCTCGGCCGCGAGCAGCGAGCCGGTCTCGTCGTGGTGGCGGCGCACGAGCGCCTCCACGAGCGTCACCTCGGCGTCCTCGAGCGGGCTCAGGCCCAGCTCGCCGGTCGCGAGGGCGCTCGTGTTGACGGCGCTCTCGCGCAGGTCGAGCACGTACGCCGTGCCGCCGGACATGCCGGCGCCGAAGTTGCGGCCGGTGGGGCCGAGGACCAGGACGGTCCCGCCCGTCATGTACTCGCAGCCGTGGTCGCCCACGCCCTCGACGACGAGCGTCGCGCCCGAGTTGCGCACGCCGAACCGCTCGCCCACGCGCCCGCGCAGGAAGATCTCGCCGGACGTCGCGCCGTAGCCGATGACGTTGCCCGCGACGACGTTGCTCGATCCGGTGAGGACCGCGTTGCGGTCGGGGCGCACGACGATCCGCCCGCCCGACAGGCCCTTGCCCACGTAGTCGTTGGCGTCGCCGAACAGGCGCAGCGTCACCCCGCGGGGCAGGAACGCGCCGAGCGACTGGCCGGCGGACCCCGTGAGGGTCACGTCGATCGTGTCGTCGGGCAGGCCCTCGCCGCGGTACCGCTTGGTGACCTCGTGACCGAGCATGGTCCCGACGGTCCGGTTGACGTTGCGCACGGACAGCGAGATCCGCACCGGCTCCCGACGCTCGAGCGCGTCCGCCGCGAGGGCGACGAGCTGGTTGTCGAGCGCCTTGTCCAGTCCGTGGTCCTGGGTCGTGGTGTTGCGCAGCGACGCCCCCTCGACGGGCACGGGCCTCTCGAGCACCGGGCCGAGGTCGAGACCCTGAGCCTTCCAGTGGTCGACGGCCTTGCGCGTGTCGAGGTACTCGACGTGGCCGATGGCCTCCTCGACCGTGCGGAAGCCCAGGCGTGCGAGGTACTCGCGCACCTCCTCCGCGATGAACTCGAAGAAGTTCACGACGAACTCGGGCTTGCCCGTGAAGCGCGAGCGCAGCTCGGGGTTCTGGGTGGCCACACCGACGGGACACGTGTCCAGGTGGCACACGCGCATCATGATGCAGCCCGAGACGACCATCGGGGCGGTCGCGAAGCCGAACTCCTCGGCACCGAGCAGCGCTGCCACGACGACGTCCCGCCCGGTCTTCATCTGCCCGTCGACCTGGACGACGATGCGGTCGCGCAGGTTGTTGAGCACGAGCGTCTGCTGGGTCTCGGCCAGGCCGATCTCCCACGGCGTCCCCGCGTGCTTGAGCGACGTCAGCGGGCTCGCGCCCGTGCCGCCGTCGTGACCCGAGATGAGGACGACGTCGGCGTGCGCCTTGGACACGCCGGTCGCGACCGTGCCCACACCGAACTCGGAGACGAGCTTGACGTGGATCCGCGCGGCCGGGTTCGCGTTCTTGGCGTCGTGGATGAGCTGCGCGAGGTCCTCGATCGAGTAGATGTCGTGGTGCGGCGGCGGCGAGATGAGGCCGACGCCCGGCGTCGAGTGCCTGGTCTTCGCGACCCACGGGTACACCTTGTGACCGGGGAGCTGACCGCCCTCGCCGGGCTTGGCGCCCTGGGCGAGCTTGATCTGGATGTCGTCGGCGTTCGTCAGGTACTCGCTCGTCACGCCGAACCGGCCGGACGCGATCTGCTTGACCCTCGAGCGCCGCTCCGGGTCGTACAGGCGCTCCGGGTCCTCGCCGCCCTCGCCCGTGTTCGAGCGACCCCCGAGGCGGTTCATCGCGATCGCGAGCGTCTCGTGGGCCTCGGCCGAGATGGAGCCGTACGACATCGCGCCGGTGTTGAACCGCTTGACGATCTCGCTCACCGGCTCGACCTCGTCGAGCGGGACGGCGGGACGCTCGCCCTCGCGGAGCTCCAGCAGGCCGCGCAACGTCATGAGCCGCGAGGACTGCTCGTCGACGCGGTGCGTGTACTGGCGGAAGATGTCGAACCGGCGCTCTCGCGTCGAGTGCTGCAGGCGGAACACCGTCTCCGGGTCGAAGAGGTGCTCCTCGCCGTCCCGACGCCACTGGTACTCGCCGCCCGTGGTGAGGCGCACGTGCGCCTGGTGGTTGCCCGACGCCGGGTAGGCCTCGGCGTGGCGCGCCGCGACCTCGGCCGCGATGACGTCGAGGCCGATGCCGCCGAGGCGTGACGTCGTGCCGGCGAAGTAGTCGCGCACGAGGTCGTGCGAGAGCCCCACGGCCTCGAAGACCTGGGCGCCCCGGTAGGAGGAGATCGTCGAGATGCCCATCTTGCTCATGACCTTGAGCACGCCCTTGCCGAGCGCCTTGATGAGGTTCGCGACCGCCTTGTCGGGGTCCACGCCGAGATAGCCGCGCAGAGCGAGGTCCTCGACGGTCTCCATGGCGAGGTACGGGTTGACCGCGGCGGCGCCGTAGCCGATGAGCAGCGCGACGTGGTGCACCTCGCGCACGTCGCCCGCCTCGACGACGAGCGACACCTGCGTGCGCGTGTGCCGACGTAGCAGGTGGTGGTGCACGGCGCTCGACAGCAGGAGCGAGGGGATCGGCGCGAGGTCGGAGTCGGAGTCGCGGTCGGACAGCACGATGAAGCTCGCGCCCGCCGCCACGTGCTCGTCCACCTCGGCGAAGATCTCCTCGAGGCGCTCGAGCAGGGCCTCTCCCCCGCCGGCGACCCGGTACAGGCCCCTGATCGTCACCGCGCGGAAGATGCCCTCGAGGCTCGGGTCCTTGTCGACGCGGATGATCTTGGCGAGCTGGTCGTTGTCGAGCACCGGGAACGGAAGCACGAGCTTGCGTGCGTGCTCGGGCGTGTCGACGAGCAGGTTCGGCTCGGGGCCGATCGCCCCGCCGATCGAGGTGACGAGCTCCTCGCGGATCGCGTCGAGCGGCGGGTTCGTCACCTGGGCGAACATCTGCGTGAAGTAGTCGAACAGCAGGCGCGGGCGCTGTGAGAGCACCGCGATCGGCGTATCCGTGCCCATGGCGCCGAGCGGCTCGGCGCCCGCGTTCGCCATGGGGGTCAGGAGGATCTTGAGCTCCTCCTCGGTGTAGCCGAACGCACGCTGGCGGCGCTGCACCGAGGCCGGGCTGTGCGCCACGTGCTCGCGCTCGGGGAGCTGGTCGAGGTAGACGGAGTTCTCCTCCACCCACCGCGCGTAGGGACGCTGCGCCGCGAGCTGGGACTTGATCTCCTCGTCCTCGATGATCCGGCCCTGGCCGGTGTCCACGAGGAACATGCGCCCGGGCTCGAGACGGCCCTTGCGCACGATGGTCGCCGGGTCGAGGTCGAGCACGCCGGCCTCGCTGGCGAGCACGACGAGACCGTCCTCGGTGACCCAGTAGCGACCCGGGCGCAGACCGTTGCGGTCGAGCACGGCGCCGATGAGCGTCCCGTCGGTGAAGTTCAGGCACGCGGGGCCGTCCCACGGCTCCATGAGCGTCGAGTGGTACTCGTAGAACGCGCGCAGGTCGGGGTCCATCTCGGCGTGGTTCTCCCACGCCTCCGGGATCATCATGAGGACCGCGTGCGGCAGCGGGCGCCCGGCGAGGTGCAGGAGCTCGAGCACCTCGTCGAAGCTCGCCGAGTCGCTCGAGCCCTCCGAGCACACCGGCAGGAGCGGCGCGAGGTCGCCGACGGCGTCGCTCGCGAGGGTGCCCTCGCGCGCGGCCATCCAGTTGCGGTTGCCGCGCACCGTGTTGATCTCGCCGTTGTGCGCGATCATGCGGAACGGCTGTGCGAGCGGCCACGACGGGAACGTGTTCGTCGAGAACCGTGAGTGCACGAGCGCGATCTCGCTCGCGTAGCGGGGGTCGGACAGGTCCGGGAAGAACGGCTCGAGCTGCGCCGTCGTGAGCATGCCCTTGTACGTGAGGGTGCGCGCCGAGAGCGAGGCGAAGAACAGGCCGAGCTCGTTCTCCGCGCGCTTGCGCAGGCGGTACGTGCGGCGGTCCAGCTCGACGCCCGAGAGCTCGCGCGCCGGGTCGGCGACGACGACCTGACGGAACACCGGCATCGAGGCACGCGCGCTCGGGCCGACGAGGTCGGCCGTCACGGGCACGTCGCGCCAGGCGAGGACGTCGAGCTTCTCCTCCGCCGCGATGGCCTCGACGGCGCGCACGGCGGTGGCCGCCGCGTCGGCGTCCTGCGGGAGGAACGCCATGCCGATCGCGTAGTGGCCGGCGGGCGGGAGCTCGGCGTCGACGACGTCGCGCACGAACGCGTCCGGGATCTGCGTGAGGATCCCGGCGCCGTCGCCGCTGTTCTCCTCGGCGCCGACGGCGCCGCGGTGGTCGAGGTTGAGCAGGGCCGTCAGGCCCGCGTCAACGATGTCGCGTCCGGGCGTGCCACGGAGCGTCGCCACGAAGGCGACGCCGCACGCGTCGTGCTCGGCGGCGGGGTCGTACAGACCGTGAGCCGTGGGAGGGGCGGACAGGGCGGGTGCCCGGTGCGCGTCCCGATACTGCGGCGTGGTCATCAACACCGTCCTCACAGGCGCCCGACCATGACGGCCGGGCTGGTTCCAGCTGGGGGTTCGGGACGTCGTCGGCCCTTCGGACATGACAGAACCCACCGGGCGGTCGCCCGGCGGATTCGCCGATGAATGACGGACGCTCAACGACCGGGGTCTGGTCGCGCGGCATCTGCCGGTTCGGACTCCTCCGATTCGTCGGAGTCCTTGGTCTGCTCGGTGTCCTCGTCGTCGGTCGACTGCTCGACCGGCTCCTCGGACTCCGTGGCGGGCGCGTCGTCCGGAGCGTCGAGGAACACCGTCTCCTCACGCCCGGGATGCCGGCGCCCGATCACGACAAACGCTATCAACGCACCGACGCCGACCAGGATCGAGGTCCAGACGTTCAGCCTCAGGCCGAGGACGAGCTCGGCCTCGTCGATGCGCAGCATCTCGATCCACACCCGACCCAGCGTGTAGACGAAGACGTAGAGCCAGAATACCCGACCGTGACCGAGCCGGAACCGGCGGTCCAGATAGATCAGGAGCAGGGCAGCACCGATGTTCCAGACCATCTCGTACAGGAACGTCGGATGGAAGAGCGTGCCCGGTGGGTACCCGGCTGCCGCGGCCACCGAGTCGTCGACGCGCAGACCCCACGGGAGCGTGGTGGGCGACCCGAAGAGCTCCTGGTTGAACCAGTTGCCGAGCCGCCCGACGGCCTGGGCGAGCAGCAGCCCGGGAGCCAGCGCGTCGGCGAACGCCGCGAACCGCACGCGCTGGCGACGGCACCCGATGTAGGCACCGACCGCGCCGAGCGCGACGGCGCCCCAGATGCCCAGGCCGCCCTCCCACACGTAGAGCGCGCGCACCGGGTCGCCGTCGGGGCCCCAGTACGGGTCCGGCGTCGAGAAGACGTGGTAGATGCGCCCGCCGACGATGCCGAACGGCACCGCCCAGAAGGCGATCTCCAGGACGTCGTCGGCCTCTCCCCCGCGCTCGACCCAGCGTCGTCGCGTGAGCCACAGCGCGACGCCGATGCCGGCGAGGATCGCGAGCGCGTACGCCCGGATCGGGAACGGGCCGAGGTACCACGTGTGCTGGGGCGGGCTCGGGATGGCGGCGGGCAGGACGCCCGCGGCCTCCACGAGCTGTCCGACGGCGAGCGCGGCGCTCATGCGACCACCTCGCCGGACGTCGTCGCACCGGTCGGAGCGGGACCGTCGTCGGCCGCGTGCCTCCCGGACCGGACGCCCGCGGCGATCGACCCGGCGACGGACCGCAGGGCCGCGAGCCGCTCGTCCCACGGCGCGTCGCCGAGCAGCGGGCGGACGAACGCGGAGCCGACGATGACGCCGTCGGCGTAGCGCCCGATCTGCGCACCCTGGTCGCCCGTGGAGACGCCCAGGCCGACGCAGACCAGGTCTGCACCCGCTGCGCGGGTGTCCGCGACCAGCCGCTCCGCCTGCGGTCCGACCTCCGAGCGCACGCCCGTGACGCCCATCGTCGAGGCGGCGTAGACGAATCCGCGCGAGGCGCGGGCCGTGAGCTGCAGCCGCTCGGGTGTCGAGCTCGGCGCGACGAGGAACACGCGGTCGAGCCCGTGGGCGTCCGCGGCCTCGATCCAGGCGCGCCCCTCGTCCGGGATCAGGTCGGGCGTGATGAGCCCCGCTCCCCCGGCGGCGGCGAGGTCACGCGCGAACGCGTCCACGCCGTAGCGCAGGACCGGGTTCCAGTACGTCATGACGAGGACGGGCACGCGCCCGCCCGTGCGCTCCGTGAGCGCGGCGACGACGCGGAACACGTCCGCGACCCGCGCCCCGCCGTCGAGCGCGGCCTGCGCGGCCGCCTGGACGACCGGGCCGTCCATCACCGGGTCGGTGTACGGGATGCCGAGCTCGAGCACGTCCACGCCGGACTCGACGAGCGCGAGGGCCGCCTCGATCGAGCGGTCGACGCTCGGGAACCCGACCGGCAGGTACCCGACGAGCGCGGCGCGTCCCTCCGCCCGGAGCTCGAGCAGGCGGCGCGCGGTGACCGACGACGTCGCGGCGGTCGGCGCCGCGAGAGCGTCCTTGGTCTGGGCCGCGCTCACAGCTGTCCCTCCGTGCCCGTCGCCGTCTCGGCGATCGCGTCGTCGTCCACGAGGTCGAACCACCGGGCGGCGGTCGCGACGTCCTTGTCCCCGCGCCCGGAGAGGTTGACCAGGATGACGTGGTCGGTCCGGCCTGCCGCGGCCGCCTCACGCCCTACGCGCAGCGCACCCGCGAGCGCGTGCGCCGACTCGATGGCCGGGATGATGCCCTCGGTGCGGCACAGCAGCCGGAACGCGTCCATCGCCTCCGAGTCCGTCACCGGCTGGTAGGTGGCGCGTCCCAGGTCGTGGAGCCACGAGTGCGCGGGGCCTACGCTCGGGTAGTCCAGCCCGGCCGAGACCGAGTGGCTGGGGAGCGTCTGGCCGTCCTCGTCCTGGAGCAGGTACGAGCGCGCGCCGTGCAGGACGCCCGGGGCGCCGCCGCTGAACCGCGCCGCGTGCCGCCCGCTCTCGATCCCCTCGCCGCCCGCCTCGAACCCGTAGAGCTCGACGCCCTCGTCGTCGAGGAACGCGTTGAAGAGACCGAGCGCGTTGGACCCGCCGCCGACGCACGCCGCGAGCGCGTCCGGCAGCCGCCCGATGCGGTCGAGGATCTGCGTGCGCGCCTCCTCGCCGATGATGCGGTGGAACTCGCGCACCATCTCGGGGAACGGGTGCGGGCCCGTCACGGTGCCCAGCAGGTAGTGCGTGGTGTCGACGTTGGCGACCCAGTCGCGCAGCGCCTCGTTGATCGCGTCCTTGAGCGTGCGCTGCCCGATCGTCACGGGGACGACCTCGGCGCCCAGCAGGCGCATGCGCGCGACGTTGAGCGCCTGGCGCTTCGTGTCCTCCTCGCCCATGTACACGACGCAGTCGAGGTCGAGGAGCGCTGCGGCCGTCGCCGTCGCGACACCGTGCTGCCCGGCGCCGGTCTCGGCGATCACGCGCGTCTTGCCCATGCGCTTGACGAGCAGCGCCTGGCCGAGCACGTTGTTGATCTTGTGCGAGCCGGTGTGGTTGAGGTCCTCGCGCTTGAGGAACACGCGCGAGCCGCCGGCGTGCTGGGCGAACCGCGGGACCTCGGTGAGCGGGCTCGGACGGCCCGTGTACTCGCGGTGCAGCCGCGCGAGCTCGCCCACGAAGGCCGGGTCGTCGAGCGCCTTGCGGTAGTCGGTCTCGAGCTCGTCGAGCGCGGCGATCAGTGCCTCGGGGACGAAGCGGCCGCCGAACTCGCCGAAGTAGGGGCCCTCCTGGGTCGCGAGGGAGCGCGTCAGGTCGGCGCGCACGGAGTGCTCGCCGCTCCGGTGGGTGGTCGATGGTGTCGAGTCGGGCACGGGGCCGGTCCTCCTGCGTGGTGGGGTCTGCTGGGCCGGGGCGCGGCGCCTGCGGCGTGACGGACGGTGCCGTCGTGCCTCAGGGCCGCACGGACCACAGCGACGGGTGCGCCCCGGCGGCGACGAGGTCCGCGACGGACGACCGCGGGGCGTCGTCCGTCACGAGCGCCTCGCCGACGAGCACCGCGTGCGCGCCCGAGCGGGCGTAGTCCATGACGTCGTGCGGGCCGCGCACGCCGGACTCGGCGACGCGGACGACCTCGTCCGGGATGGCGGGGGCGAGGCGCGCGAAGGTGGTCCGGTCCACGTCGAGCGTCTTGAGGTCGCGCGAGTTCACGCCGATGACGCGCGCACCGGCGTCGAGCGCGCGCGAGACCTCGTCGACCGTGTGCACCTCGACGAGCGCGGTCATACCGAGCGAGTGCACGCGCTCGACCAGCGACGTGAGCACCGTCTGCTCGAGCGCCGCGACGATGAGGAGCACGATGTCGGCGCCGTGCGCCCGCGCCTCCCACACCTGGTACGGCGTCACGACGAAGTCCTTGCGCAGCACGGGGACGTCGACCTTCGCGCGGACCGCGTCGAGGTCGGCGAGGCTGCCGTTGAACCGTCGCTGCTCGGTGAGCACGGAGATCGCGGACGCGCCGCCCTTCTCGTACTCGCCCGCGAGCTCGGCAGGGTCGGAGATCGTCGCGAGAGCGCCCTTGCTGGGGCTCGACCGCTTGACCTCCGCGATGATCGCGACGGCGTCGTCGGCCTTGAGCCGGCTCACGCACTCGAGCGCCCCGGGTACACGGTGGGCGCGTTCCTTCAGCTCGTCCAGCGAGGTCGACGCCTGGCGCACCGCGAGATCCTCGCGCACACCGGCGACGATGTCGTCCAGAACAGTCATCGTCCCACCACTCCCCGTGCTCGTCCTCGTCCCCGCCGGGCCGGTCGGCCGCCGTGCACCCACAGGTTCAGGCCGACCCATTGACAGGGAGATACCAGCCATCGTAGGGCCGACCTCGCGTGACGATGACCACGGTTCAGCCCACGAGACGAGGACCCCGGCGGGTCTGCTCTGGTCAGGCGCCCGCCGGGCCGAGCCACGGGACGAGCGCGGGGACGTTGCGCAGCACGCCGAAGGCGACGAGAACCGCGAGGAAGACCCATGCCGCGACCGCCGGGACTCGCGGCGCCGCTCGGCGCCGCAACGCGCGCACGAGCCACACCGCCCAGAGCACGACGAGCACGGGCGCCGCGACCACCCAGAGCGGGTTCATGGCCCAGGCTGCCGCGAGGTCGAGGTGGACGAGGTCGTGCGTGGCCCGGAGCCCGCCGCATCCGGGGCACGCCAGGCCCGTGAGCGCGAGCAGCGGGCAGGTGACGTAGTGGCCGGGCCGGTTCGGGTCGACGAGCCCGACGTACGCCGTCGCGAGCGCGACGACGGCCCCCGCCGCGAGCGGTGCGAACGCACCTCGCGGCAGTCCCCGGTGGCGGACGGACTCGGACGCCATGCCGCGCCGCCCGTCAGTAGGCGGTCTGGTCGGGGATCGTCTCGACCCAGGCGAGGAACGCCGGGAAGAAGGCGAGAAGCAGGACGAGACTCAGGACCGACAGACCGATCGCGACCCAGCCCAGGATGATGCCCGCCGTCGCCATGCCGTCGTTGTTCGCCTGACCCTCCGCCACGGCGCGCTTGGCAATGTTGCCCACGATGACCGCGGGGATGCCCGTGAACAGCCCACAGCTCAGGATGAAAGCCGCGATGCCGAGCACCAGCGACCACACGGCGAGGTTGTTCTTCGGGTAGTACGCCGGGGCACCGTAGGCCGCGCCCGGGTAGGGCTGGCCGGTCGGGTAGGGCTGTGCGCCCGGGAACGGCGGAGGGCCGCCGGGTGCCGGTGAGCCGTACGGTGCCTGCGACCCCTCCTGGGGGGTCGAGGGGTCGTGCGGCCCGGGGCCCGGCGGCACAGTCAACGCGAGACCTGCTTCTGGCCGTAGCCCATGTTGCGGAGCACGAGCCCGCCGACGAGGCTCGCCAGGACGACACCCATGCCGACCCAGAACAGCCACACGGCCGGGATCACGACGCCGACGGCGGCCACCAGGGTGCCGACGATGATGCCGATCATCGTGAACCAGGCCGCGACGGTGTGGCCGTGGTTCGTGGGGGGCGCCGCGGGCGGCAGGTAGGCGATCTCGGTGGTCTGCTGGTTCTCGGCCATGAGGGTCGTGCCTTTCGTCATGATGTGTTCAGAGCCTATCGGACCGCTCGGGAGGTCGTCCCCTCGGCCGCCCGGTGGAGGTTCAGCGATCGGTGGGGTCCTCGCCGCGGGACAGCGCGTCCCAGGCGTCGTGGTCGGTGAGGTCGTCCCCGGACGCGGCGCCCTCGGGTCCCGTCGTCGGGCGCGGCTCGACGACGTCCCCGCCGCCGTCGGTGCCCGGCGCGCCCGGCGCGGCGGCCCGCTCGTGCCGTGTGCCGGCACGCGACCACGACCCCGAGCCGACGACGACCCACACGACGGCGAGGACGGTGAGCACCCCGAGCACGGCCGCGACCCACGGCGCCGCCGTCAGCTCGACGGGTGCGGTGAGCTCGGTGACACCTGTCGCGTCCGCGACGGCCGAGCGCGCGCTCGGCTCCGGGTCGAGCGCGACGCCGAGCGCCGCGACCGTCGTCACGACGCCGCTGGCCGCCGCCACCGTGAGCACGACCCAGCGCCCCACGCGCCCCACGAGGCCGAGCGCGAGCGCGGCCGCGACGAGGACGAGCGCCGCGGCACTCACCCCTGGGGCCGCGTCGGTGCCGGAGACCACGACCTCGACCTGGGGGTCGAGCGCCGTCGCTCCCGTCGTGCGCGACCACGTCGGGGCGGCCGCCGCGAGGGTGCCCGCGCCCAGGAGCAGCAGGAGCCAGATCGACGTCCGGCGGGTCGGGGCACTCACGCGAGCCCCCGCAGCCGCGACGCGACCTGGACCGCGCGCACGGCGGCCGCGGCCTTGTTGCGCGACTCGGCGTACTCGAGCGCGGGGACCGAGTCGGCGACGATCCCGCCTCCCGCCTGGACGCTCGCACGGCCGTCCCGCAGGAGCGCCGTGCGGATCGCGATGGCCATGTCCATGTTGCCGTCGAAGTCGAAGTACCCCGCGGTGCCTCCGTAGATGCCTCGCGACGCCGGCTCGAGCTCGTCGATGAGGGCGATGGCGCGCGGCTTCGGCGCGCCCGAGAGCGTGCCGGCCGGGAAGGTCGCCCGGAAGGCGTCGAGCGCGGTCGCGCCCTCGCGCAGCGTCCCGACGACGGTCGAGCACAGGTGCATGATGTGGCTGAAGCGCTTGGTCGCCATGAACTCGACGACCTCGACCGACGTCGGCTCGCACACCTTGACGAGGTCGTTGCGCGAGAGGTCGACGAGCATGATGTGCTCGGCGAGCTCCTTGGGGTCCTGGAGCAGCTCCTCGCCGAGCGCCACGTCCTCCTCCGGCGTCGCGCCGCGGGGGCGCGAGCCGGCGATCGGGAAGGTCGTCACGTGCCCGTCCTCGACCTTGACGAGCGTCTCCGGGCTCGACCCGACGACCGCGAAGTCGCGCCCGTCCGCGTCGGTCAGCTGGAAGTAGTACATGTACGGGCTCGGGTTGATCGTGCGCAGCGCCCGGTAGACGTCGAGCGGCTCGGCCGGGCAGTCGAGGTCGAGGCGCTGGGACAGCACGATCTGGAACACCTCGCCCTCACGGATCGCGTCCTTGCCCGCGACGACCGAGGCCTCGAACTCCTCGCGCGTCGAGCGGAACTCCAGCTGCGGCTCCGCCCCGTCGACGACGACCGACGCGACGTGCGCACCACCCGCGACGAGCCGCTCCTGCATGGCGTCCAGCCGCGCGACCGCGTCCGCGTAGGCCTCGTCGACGCGTTCGTCCGTGTCGTCGAAGTTGATCGCGTTCGCCACGAGCCACACGCTGCCCTCGGCGTGGTCCACCACGGCGAGGTCCGTCGCGAGGCACAGCGTGAGCTCGGGGACGCCGAGCTCGTCCGGCGCGTCGGAAGGGAGCGTCGGCTCCCAGTGCCGGATGACGTCCCAGCCGATCGCCCCGGCGAGCCCGCCGGTGAGCGGCGGCAGGCCGCGGACCGCGGGCGTGCGCAGCGCCTCGAGCGTCGCCTCCAGCACGTCCACGACGTCACCCTGCGTCGGTACGCCCGCGGGCACGTCGCCCGACCAGACCGCCTGCCCGCCGCGCGCCGTGAGCGTCGCGCGCGACGCGACCCCGACGAACGAGTACCGCGCCCACCGCCCGTCCGACTCCGCCGACTCGAGCACGAACGTGCCCGGGCGGCCCTGCGCGAGCGTGCGGTACAGACCGACGGGCGTGACGTCGTCGGCGAGGAGCCGGCGCACGACCGGGACGACCCGACGCGACGTCGCGAGCGCCCGGAACCCGTCGGCGGCCGGCCACGTCGCGCCCCACGCGGGCCCGCCCGGCGGGACGGTGGTGGGCTCGGCCTGGGCGGCAGTCGCTTTCACTGGTTCTCCTCCTCGGGATCGGTCTGCGCAGGGTCGTGCGTCGTGGGTGCCGGTGCCGCGGTGTCGGCGGGTGCGGCAGGCTCGCCGGGCAGGGCGCCGACGACCGCGCCGAGGTCTCCCCCGGCCTCGAAGCACGTGCGCGTCCCGGTGTGGCACGCGGCGCCGACCTGGTGCACCCGCACGAGCAGCGCGTCCCCGTCGCAGTCGAGCGCGACGGACCGCACGACCTGCACGTGCCCCGACGTGTCGCCCTTGCGCCAGTACTCCTGCCGCGACCGGCTCCAGAACGTCACGCGCCCGGTCGTCAGCGTGCGGTGCAGCGCCTCGTCGTCCATCCACCCGAGCATGAGCACCTGGCCCGTGTCGTGCTGCTGGACGATCGCCGCGACGAGCCCCGCGTCGTCGCGCTTGAGGCGCGCCGCGATCTCGGGCGCGAGCGCGGAGTCGGTCGTGGTCTGCGGGCCGGTCGTGAAGTCGGGCACCCAAGAATCCTGCCAGACGCCGGGCCTCGCCCGGACCCGCGTCTCGCCTGATCGGTGGTGCGGGGTGAGACGGTCACCTTCGCGGTGGGTCGGGGTGGTGGGGCCGGATCTACCATCCGGCCCTCGTGCGGCTGGCCGGGCGCTCGTGGTCGGGTACGCGGGCGGTGCGCCGTCGGTGCTCGGGCTAGCCGCGCCGTCGCCCTGGTCTTTCGGCTGTACGTTCACGAGCGCGGCTCTTACGCCCTTCGCATCCGACGCCGCACCACCCGCTCGCCCGTCGGCCCACCACGGCCCGTCCCCAAGCGGGCCGACGCCGCACCGCCCGCTCGTCCGTCGACCCGCCACGGACTTCCCCGAGCCCACGTCACCCTGCCACCCGCCGGACGTCGGGCCAGACGGGACGGCGCGGGCAAGTCGCCCGGGGCGACGTGCCTACGCGGCTGAGCCGGGGCGTGGGCGGAGGGGCGGCCGTGCCGGGTCGTGGCGGGTCTGGCGGGAGCGACGCGAGGAACGAGCGGCGCGGATGGTAGACCCGGCACGGCCGCCCCTCCGGCCACGACCCGGCGACCCACCAACGAACCGCACGCCGCTCAGCGGGTCTGCGAGACCCAGGCGTCGTGCATGTGCGCGTAGACGCCGTCGGCCGCAACCAGTTCGGCGTGGTGGCCGACCTCGACGACGTGGCCGGAGTCGACGACGACGACGAGGTCCGCGGCCTCGGCGGTCGAGAGGCGGTGCGCGATCGTCAGGGTCGAGCGGCCTGCGGTGAGCGACGCGAGGGCACGCGCGATGCGTACCTCGGTCGCCGGGTCGACGGCGGACGTCGCCTCGTCGAGGACGAGCAGGTCGGCCTCCGCGAGGTAGGCGCGCACGAGCGCGACGAGCTGCCGCTCGCCGGCGGACAGGGACTCGCCGCGCTGTCCGACCGACGTGTCGAGCCCGTCGGGGAGGTCGGCCACCCAGTCGGTCAGCCCGAGCCGGTCGACCGCTGCCTCGATCCGTGCGCGTCGCGCGTCCCCGGGCTCCTCCTCGGCCGCGCCCCGCAGGCCGTAGGCGACGTTGTCGGCGAGAGTGCCGTCGAACAGGAAGCCCTCCTGCGGGACGAGGACGACGCGCTCGCGCAGCGACTCGACGGCGAGGTCGCGCAGGTCGACGCCGTCGAGCAGGACGCGCCCCGCCGTCGGGTCCATGAGGCGCGTGACAAGCTTGGCGATCGTCGTCTTGCCCGAGCCGGTCGCGCCGACGACGGCGACGGAGGCGCGCGCGGGCAGGTCGAGGTCGACGCCGTGCAGCACCTCGGGACCGTCGGGGTACGCGAAGTGCACGCCCTCGAGGCGCACGTGCGCCGGCCCGCGCGGGCTGCGCACGCCGTCCTCGCCGGCGTCGACCACCTCGACGGGCGTCTCGAGCACCGCGAGGACTCGGCGCCAGCCCGCGACGGCGTTCTGCAGCTCGTTGAGGATCTCCGTCGCCATCTGGACCGGGCCGGTGAAGAGCTGGACGAGGAACAGGAACGCGAGGAGCTGGCCGACCGAGACCTCGCCCGCGACGCCGAGGAGCGACCCCACCACCACGACGACCGAGAGCACGAGGTTCGCCACGAGCACGCCGCTGGAGAACACGACCGCGACGAGCTTCTGCGCGCGGACCATCGCGCGGCGCGTCGCGTCGATCGCGACGTCGGTGCGGCGCGCGGTACGCGCTCCGACGCCGTAGGCGCGGATCGTCTCGGCGCCCACGACGGACTCCGAGATCGCGCCGAGCATCGCCCCGACACGGGCGCGGACCTGGGTGTACGCGTCGTTGACGCGCGCCTGCGCGGGCCGCAGCACGAGGAACAGCGGGACGAAGCACGCCCAGACGACGAGGGTGAGCTGCCAGGAGTAGACGGCCATGAGCACCGTCGCGACGCCGATCTGCAGCACCGACACGAGCAGCATGATGCCGCCCCACTGGACGAACAGGGAGATCGTGTCGACGTCGCTCGTGACGCGCGAGACGAGCGACCCGCGCCGCTCGGTGTTCTGGGTGAGGACCGACAGGTCGTGCACGTGCCGGAACGCGCGCACGCGCATGGTCGCCAGACCGGCCTCGGTCGATCGGAAGAGCCGCACGTTGACGAGCGCCGAGCACAGGCCCGCGAGGATCAGCACGCCGGCGGCCACGGAGGCGAGCAGCGCGACGCGACCGGTGTCCGGCCCGCCGCTCGCCATGAGCCCGGTGTCGACCGTCTGCTGCACGGTGACCGGGACGACGACGCGGCCCAGCGCGGCGGCGACCGCGAGGGTGAGCGTGATCCAGATGCCGTCGAGGATCTGCGGCGAGACCTGCACGCCCCGGCGCAGGGTCGCGAGCACGCCGAGCGAGCTCGCCGACGCGATGCGCTCCCCGGCGGCGCCGCGCTCGGCCGCGTCGGGCGCCGCGGAGGTCCGGGTCGCCTCGCCGTCGCGACGGTCTGTCGTGGTTCTCGTCATTCCTCCAGCGCCCCCTTCTCGGCGTTCCGCACGACGTCCGCCGTCTCCTCGTCCTCATGACGCACCAGGTCGTCGGCCGCGTCCTCGCGCTCGTGCTCGCGCCGCTCGGCCTCGCGCGCGTAGGCCGTCGCGAGGTCGCGATAGCCGTCGTCCCGCGCGAGCAGCTCGTCGTGCGTCCCGACGTCGACCACCCGCCCCGACTCGACGTGCACGACCACGTCCGCGAGCGCGACGCTCGACATGCGGTACGCGACCATGACGACGGTGGGCCGGTCGGCCCCGCCGCGCGCGAGGCCGGTGAGGATCTGCTGCTCGACGCGCGGGTCGACCGCGGACGTCGCGTCGTCGAGGACGAGCAGGCGCGGTCGGCGCACGAGGGCGCGCGCGATGGCGAGCCGCTGGCGCTGGCCGCCGGACAGGTTCGCCCCACGCTCGCCGAGCGGCGCGTCGAGGCCCTCGGGGAGGCGGGCGACGACGTCGTCCACGCGGGCGAGGCGCAGCGCCTCCCAGACCTGCTCGTCGTCGGGGCCGGCAGCGCCGGCGTCGGCCAGCGTGACGTTGGAGCGCACCGTGTCCTCGAAGACGAACGCCTGCTGGGCGACGAGCGCGACCTGACCGGTGAGGTCGGCCTCGCGCACGTCGCGCACGTCGACGCCGTCGAGCAGCACGTGGCCGCGGGACGGGTCGGAGAGTCGCGCGAGGAGCGAGACGAGGGTCGTCTTGCCCGCGCCGGTCGGGCCGACGACGGCGACCGTGGTCCCGGGCGCGACGTCGAGGTGCACGCCGTCGAGGAGCGTCGCGTCGCGACCGCCGGCGCGCACGTCCACGCCGACGTCCTCGAGCCGGACCCCGAGACCGGAGCCGGTGGACGGGAGCGACCTCGTGCCCGGGCGCAGGACGCCGCCGCTGTCGATGACGCGGCTGATGCGCTCGTAGCCGACGAGCGCGCGCGGGAGCTCGCCGAGGACCCAGCCGAAGGCGCGGACGGGCACGGCCATGACGGTGAGCAGGTACGCGGCGGTGACGATGTCCCCGGCGGCCACGTCGCCGTCGACCAGCCGCAGCGTCCCCACGCCGAGGACGAGGAGGGTGCCGAGAGACGGCAGGAGCTCGATGGCCGGGTCGAAGAAGGCGCGCACGACCCCGACCCGCACGTTCGCGGCCCGCAGTTCGTCGGTGCGCGCGGCGAACCGGCGCTCCTCGCGGTCGGCGGTCCCGAGCGAGGTGACGAGGAGCGCGGCCTCGAAGCTCTCGTGCGCGACGTCGGCCACCTCGGCGCGCAGCTGCTGCGCGCGCGTGATCGCGGGCGACATGTAGCGCTGGAAGACGACGTTGACGGCGACCGCGACGGGGATGACGACGAGCGCCGCGCACGCGAGCCACACGTCGACCCGGAACAGCATGACCGCGGCGACCCCGATCATGACGACGACGCCGAGCGCGAACGGCAGCGGGTTGAACACGCCCGTCGCGGCCTCGACGTCTGAGCTCGCGTTGGACAGGAGCTGACCCGCGGGGTGCGAGCGGTGCCAGGACATGGGCAGGCGCAGGTACTGGCGGGTCACCGCGGTGCGGTGCCGCGCCTGCAGGGCCGCGTACCCGTTGCCGGCGAAGACCCGGCGCGCGGCGACGCTCGCGGCGAGCGAGACCGCGATGCCCGCGAGGACGAGTCCGGCGATCCAGATGCGGCCGCGTGCCGCCTCGTCGCCCGCGATCGCCGGGACGACGACCTCGTCGGTCACGGTGCCGATCGCGCTGCTCACCGCGACGGTGAGCGCGCCGAAGAGCGCCGAGGACCCGATGGCGAGGACGTAGGTGCGCGGCTCGTCGCGCAGCCCGCGGCCCATGAGCGCGAGCGAGCGCCGCACGCGGGAACCGCTGAGCCCGTGCGGGCGTCGGACGCGCGGTTCGTCGGGAAGGCCGACGTCGGGTCGGGACGCGGCCGCCGTCGGGTGGGGGTCGGCCGGCGGGCCGGGGGTCGGGGCGGGCGGGGCGTCGGCGCCTGTCGGGCGCGTCCTGCTGCCGGGCACGGGACGGTCCTCGTCTTTCGTTCAGGGGGTTGCCCGATCTTCTCACGCGCCCCTGACATGCCCCGACGGAAATCTCCCTCCGGTCCTTCGGGCCGGAGGGCGACGTGGCAGCTCAGCGCACGTCGACGCCCGCCGCGCGCATCGCGTCCTTCACCTGACCGACCGTGAGGGCACCGAAGTGGAAGACGCTCGCCGCGAGCACCGCGTCGGCACCCGCACGCGCCGCCGCGACGAAGTGCTCGGGCGTCCCGGCGCCCCCGCTCGCGATGAGGGGTACCCGTACCTCGGACCGGACCGCCGCGAGCATCTCGAGGTCGAACCCCGCCGTCGTGCCGTCCGCGTCCATCGAGTTGAGCAGGATCTCGCCCGCCCCCAGGGTCGCGGCCCGCGCGGCCCACTCGACCGCGTCGAGGCCCGTGCCGCGACGGCCGCCGTGGGTCGTGACCTCGTAGCCGGACGCCGTGCTCACGTCCCCGATCGTCCGCCGTGCGTCGACGGACAGGACGAGCACCTGGCTGCCGAAGCGGTCCGCGATCTCGGCGATGAGCTGCGGGCGGGCGATGGCCGCCGTGTTGACCCCGACCTTGTCGGCGCCCGCGCGCAGGAGCCGGTCGACGTCGTCGGCCGACCGCACCCCGCCGCCGACCGTGAGCGGGACGAACACCTGCTCGGCCGTGCGCCGGACGACATCGTACGTCGTCCCGCGGTTGCCGGACGACGCCGACACGTCGAGGAAGGTGACCTCGTCGGCTCCCTCCCCGTCGTACCGGGACGCGAGCTCGACGGGGTCGCCCGCGTCGCGCAGGTTCTCGAAGTTCACGCCCTTCACGACGCGCCCGGCGTCGACGTCGAGGCACGGGATGACGCGGATCGCGACGGTCATGAGTCTCCTTGGTCTCCCGGCACCTCGCCGGTCGTGTCGGGTGCGGCACCGGTCTCGCCGCCGGTGGCGGCCTCCTCGGTGACCGGGAAGTGCGCGTCGAGGATGTCCACGACGTAGACGAGCGTCTCGCCCGCGAGCGGGTTGGCGGTCGCGCCGTAGGCGAGGTCGGGCGGGACGACGAGCAGGACCTGGCTGCCCACGGCCTGCTCGAGGAGTCCCTGCTCCCAGCCCTCGATGACCTCGCCGATCCCGATCATCACGGACAGCGGCGCCGTGCCGTCGGTCCACGTCGAGTCGAAGACCGCGCCGTCGGACCAGCGCACGCCGGTGTACCGGACGGTGACGACCTGGCCGAGCTCGACCTGCACCCCGTCCCCGCGGACGAGGGGCTGGACGACCAGGCCCCCGGGGGGCGCGGACTCGGACGGGACGCTCACGCTCGGTGCGCCGTCGCCGGCGAGGGTCACGGTGGGCAGGCCCTCCACGGGCGCGACCGGTTCCCCGGACGCGCGCGTCGGCAGGACGTCGGCGACGAGCGCGACGGGCACGCCGTCGTCCTCCTCCACCCGCAGGAGGCGCGCCCCCACGCGCTGCCCGCGCAGGAGGTCCCGCAGATCACGACCGACCGACTCGTCGCTGAGCGTGCTCCAGCGGGGGGCGTCCGTGTACGTGTTCTGCAGGACCGTGCCGTCGCGGACGTCCTGCGCGTACAGGTTGAGCAGCAGCGGACCGCCGTCGACGAGCTCGGCCTCGGCACCGGGCCACACGACCTCCGAGCGGGGCTCGGGCACGTCGAGCGGCGGGGTGTACTCGAGCGTCGGGGGTGCGCCGGAGGACCCGACCACGGTCAGCTCGGTGTTGAGCGGCGTCGGCGTCGCGTCCTCGGGCTCCTGGCACGCGCCCAGGACGAGCGCGCCGAGCAGCGCGATCGCGACGGCGGGGCCACGCGCACGACGACGGTCGGGCCGCGTGCCCGCGAGGGGCGGCACGGCCGCGAAGAGCGGAGTTCTCACATCACGTCCTGCAGGGTCACATCGACTCGATGAGTCGTTCCACGCGCTCGTCGACGCTGCGGAACGGGTCCTTGCACAGCACCGTGCGCTGCGCCTGGTCGTTGAGCTTGAGGTGCACCCAGTCCACGGTGTAGTCCCGACGCGCCTCCTGCGCGGCGCGCACGAAGTCGCCGCGGAGCTTCGCGCGCGTCGTCTGGGGCGGGACCGCGGTCGACTCGAACACCTCGAGGTCCGTCGTCACGCGCTCCACCATGCCGCGCGCGGCCAGCAGGTTGTACAGGCCCTCGGTGCGCGAGATGTCGTGGTAGGCGAGGTCGAGGCGCGCGATGCGCGGGTCGTCGAGCTCGAGACCGTGCTTCGCCTGGTAGCGCTGGATGAGGCGGTACTTGATGACCCAGTCAAGCTCGCGGTCGACGAGCGACAGGTCGCCCGACTCGAGCGCGCGCAGCCCGCGCTCCCAGAGGTCCAGGACCTGCTTGACGACCGGCGTCGGCGAGACGCCCGACTCGACGAACTCCTTGACGCGCTGCAGGTACTCGCCCTGCAGGTCGATGGCCGTCACCGTGCGCCCGCTCGCGAGCTGCACCGGATGCTTGCCCGTCATGTCGTGGCTGATCTCGCGGATCGAGCGGATCGGGTTCTCGAGCGCGAGGTCGCGCATCGGCAGGCCGGCCTCGATCATGCGCAGGATGAGGTCGGTCGTGCCGACCTTGAGCATCGTCGTCGTCTCCGCCATCGACGAGTCACCGACGATGACGTGCAGGCGCCGATAGCTCTCGGCGTCCGCGTGCGGCTCGTCGCGCGTGTTGATGATGGGCCGCGAGCGGGTCGTCGCGCTCGAGACAGCCTCCCAGATGTGGTCGGCACGCTGCGAGAGGCAGTACACCGCGCCACGAGGCGTGGACAGCACCTTGCCCGCGCCCGTGAGCACCTGCCGGGTGATGAGGAACGGCACGAGCACGTCCGACAGCCGCGAGAAGTCGCCCTGACGACGCACGAGGTAGTTCTCGTGGCACCCGTACGAGTTGCCCGCCGAGTCGGTGTTGTTCTTGAACAGGTGGATGCGCCCGGGCAGCCCCTCGTGCTCGAGGCGCTGCTGCGCGTCGGCCACGAGCCCTTCGAGGATCCGCTCTCCCCCGCGGTCGTACGCGACGAGCTGGCGCACGTCGTCGCACTCGGCGGTCGCGTACTCGGGGTGCGAGCCCACGTCGAGGTACAGGCGCGAGCCGTTGCGCAGGAACACGTTCGACGACCGGCCCCACGCGACGACCTTGCGGAACAGGTAGCGCGCGACCTCGTCCGCGGAGAGCCCGCGCCCGTCGTCGGACGCGCACGTGACGCCGTACTCGGTCTCCAGGCCGAAGATCCTGCGGTCCATGGCCCTACCCCTCGTCCGCCGCGTCGGTCGCGGGCGGCGCCTCGCCGTCCCCGGCCGCGACCAGGAGGGCCTCGAGCGCCGTCCCCGTCAGGCGCCGGAACGCCCGGCGCGGACGCGTGCGGTCGAGCACGGCCACCTCGAGCTGGCTCGCCGGGATCTCCCGGGGCTCGTCGGCGTCGCCGCCCGAGCCGAGCGCGCGCACCGCGAGGCGCAGCACGTCCCCGAGCCCGAGGCCGGCCTCCCAGCCCTCCTCGAGCACGCGTCCCAGGTGCTCGGACTGGCCGCCCATGACGACGAAGCCCTGCTCGTCCGCGACCGACCCGTCGTAGGAGATGCGATAGATCTGGTCCTGCGCGGACGTCCGGCCCACCTCCGCGACGACGATCTCGACCTCGAGCGGCTTGGACTCCGTGGTGAACACCGTCCCGAGCGTCTGCGCGTACGCGTTCGCGAGGCCGCGCGCGTTGACGTCGGTGCGGTCGTAGGAGTACCCGCGCAGGTCCGCGTAGCGCACCCCGGCCACGCGCAGGTTCTCGAACTCGTTGTACTTGCCGACGGCCGCGAACGCGATGCGGTCGTAGATCTCCGAGATCTTGTGCAGCGCCCGCGACGGGTTCTCCGTCGCGAACGCGATCCCGTCCTCGTAGGCGAGCACGACGACGGACCGCCCGCGCGCGATGCCCTTGCGCGCGAAGTCCGCGCGGTCCTTCATCAGCTGCTCGGGCGAGACGTAGAAGGGCATCGTCATGCGTCGTCACCTCCGGACGTCGAGTCGTGGTCGCCGGCGCGCGAGATGTCGTCCCGCACGTCGTGGGGCACCTCGTGGGGCACCGCCTCCGCGTTGGTCGCGGCACGACGACGACGTGCCACCGGGTGCGCCGACCGCTCGCCGACCAGCGTGTCGACGATCGCCGCGAGCTCGGCGTCCGGCACGCGCACGTACCCCTCTGGCGTCACGACGGCCACCACCGGCCAGATGCGCCGCACCTGGTCCGGCCCGCCCGTCGCCGAGTCGTCGTCCGCGGCGTCGTACAGCGACTCGACGGCCACGCGCACCGCCGACTCCCGGTCGAGGTCCGCGTGCCACAGCTTCTTCAGCGCGCCGCGCGCGAACACCGACCCCGACCCCACCGAGTGGTACGAGCGCTCCTCGTAGCGGCCGCCCGTCACGTCGTAGGAGAAGATCCGGCCCTCGCCACGGTCGAGGTCGTAGCCCGCGAAGAGCGGGACCACGGCGAGGCCCTGCATCGCCAGGCCCAGGTTCTGCCGGATCATCGTCGACAGGCGGTTCGCCTTGCCGTCGAGTGACAGCAGCGTCCCCTCGATCTTCTCGTAGTGCTCCAGCTCGAGCTGGAAGAGGCGCACGAGCTCGACCGCGATACCCGCGGTCCCCGCGATCCCCACGGCCGAGTACTCGTCCGCCGGGAACACCTTCTCGATCTCGCGGTGCGCGATCATCGAGCCCATCGTGGCGCGGCGGTCGCCGGCCATGACGACGCCGCCCGCGTCGTCCGTCCCGAACGTGCACGCGACGATCGTCGTGGCGTGCGGCGCGTCGGGGAGCACGCCGCCCGACGGCGCGTGCCGGGCCCGGTGCGAGGGCAGCAGATCGGGCGCGTGGCCCGTGAGGAAGTCGAGGAACGAGGACGAACCCGGCGTCGTGAACGCGTCGGGAAGCCGCCCTGGGAGGCGCTCAGGCCGGTGGTTGCTCATCAGCGGTCCGCCACGCTTCCTACTCGCCGCCCTTCTGGACGAAGCCCCGGACGAAGGACTCCGCGTTCGTCTCGAGCACCTCGTCGATCTCCTCGAGGAGGGCGTCGACCTCGGCGTCCCGCGACTGCGCCTGCGGCGCGACCGGGGCGGGGGCGCCCTCGGGCTCGTCGTCGGGGCGCCGGTCCTCGTGCGAGGCGTGCGTACGTTCGGCCATCGTTGCCTCCTCGTCCGTCGACCCGGTGCGGGTCGACGCTCTCTCCGGTCCAACCCGGGCGGCGCTCGCGCGCTTCCCGGTCCTGCTCGCACGCGGCGCCCGGTCCGTGGAGGGTCGGGGCGCCGTCGTACGTCCAGCCTAGTCGCCGCCGGTCACCCGGTGCCCGCGAGACCCGCCAGGAGCGCCGCCGCGTCCGGGCTCGCGTCCAGCAGCGCGCCGATGTGCGCGCGCGTGCCCCGCATCGGGTCCATCATCGGCACGCGCTGCAGCGACGGGGCGCCCGGCACGTCGAAGATCACCGAGTCCCAGCTCGCGGCCGAGACCTGGTCGCCGTAGCGCGCCATGACCTCGCCGCGGAAGTACGCCCGCGTGTCCTCGGGCGCATGGTGCACGGCCGCACCCACCTCGCGCTCGTCGACCACGCGGTCGACCACGCCCGCCGCGAGGAGCCGGTGGTAGATGCCGCGCTCCGGACGCACGTCCGACCACTGCAGGTCCATCGCCGCGAGCCGCGAGTGGCCCCAGTCGAGGCCGTCACGCTCGCGCAGCCGGTCGAGCAGGCGCAGCTTGGCGACCCACTCGACGTCGCGCGAGCACGCGTCCCGGTCCGTCCCGAGGCGTCGCAGGACCGAGGCCCAGCGGTCCAGCACGTCACGCGTCGCGGCGTCGACCCCGTCGGGCCCCGCGAGCCGCTCGGCCGCCTCGGCAGCCACCTCGAGGTACGCGCGCTGGACCTCCAGCGCCGTGAGCTCGCGGCCGTCGGCGAGCGTGAGGGTCTGCGCGAGGCCGAGATCCCGGCTCACGCGCTGCACGTCCGCCACGGGGTCCGCGAGCCGCAGCGCCGCGAGGCGTGCGCGCACCTGCGGGCCGAGCTCGTCCAGGTGCTCCACCACGAACAGCACGAGCGACGTGGAGCCCGTCTTGAGGTACGTCGCGGTCTCGAACAGGTTCGCGTCGCCGATGATGAGGTGGAGGCGCCGCCAGCGCTGACGGTCCGCGTGCGGCTCGTCGCGCGTGTTGACGATCGGGCGCCGCAGCGTCGTCTCGAGGCCCACCTCGGCCTCGACGTAGTCCGCGCGCTGCGAGATCTGGAAGCCCTGCTCCTCCCCCGCCTGCCCGAGCCCGACCCGGCCCGACCCCGCGAACACCTGACGCGTCACGAGGAACGGCGTGAGCATCTCCACGACGACCCCGAACGGGACCGCACGGTCCACCAGGTAGTTCTCGTGCGTGCCGTAGCTCGCGCCCTTGCCGTCCACGTTGTTCTTGTAGAGCACCACCGAACCGCCCGGCACCTGCGCCAGCTCGCGCGACGCCGCCAGCATGACGCGCTCGCCCGCGACGTCCCAGCACACGACGTCGTGCGGGACCGTGACCTCGGGCGACGAGTACTCCGGGTGCGCGTGGTCCACGTACAGGCGCGCGCCGTTCGTCAGGATGACGTTCGCCGCGCTCGGGTCGTCGTAGTCCTCGCTCGTCGGGCGCGCGACCTCCTGCAACGAACCAGCCGATGCATCGCCCGGAACGCCGTCGCGCGCCGTCGGGCCCGACGGCGCAGGGTGCGCAGGGTCGTCCGTGAGCAACGACGGGTGGGCAGAGGGGCGCGGCACGTGGAACCCGCGCGCGTCCTGCAACGGGTCCTCGTCGTCGTAGTCCCACCGCGCCCGGCCCCGCGCCCCGTCGCTGCGCGCCGCGACCGCCCGGTACGTCGTGACGACCTGGCTCGACATGAGCATCGGGTTCGCCAACGGCTTTCCCGGCTGCAGCACGCCGTACTCGGTCTCGATCCCCATGACCCGTCGCACGCTCACGCCGACACCCTATGCCGGGCCCCCGACGCGGCGCCGACGCTGTCCACGGGCGTCCGGTCGTGGTCGGGTCTGCAGCGCGTGGTCGGGTCCGCGGGCGCTGCGCCGTCGGTGCTCGGGCTGGCCGCGCCGTCACCCTGGTCGTTCGGCCGTGCGTTCACGAGCGCGGCCTTGACGCCCTTCGCATCCGACGCCGCACCACCCGCTCAACTGTCGGCGCACCACGGTCCCGTCCCGAGCGGGAAGACGCCGCGCGCGACCCGCTCGTTGTCGGCCCACCTGGGGCTCACCACCCGCGCCCCGGCCGCATCGACCGCGCGCCCCAGCCCTCCGCAGTTCGGTCCCGCCACCGCGCGACGGCCGCATCACCCACCCGTCCCCCCGGCTCGGCCCGGTCCGCGCGGGCGGAACGCCCGAGGTGACGGGCCTGAGCGGCTGAGCCGGGTCGTGGCCGGAGGGGCGGCCGTGCCGGGTCGTGGTGGGTCTGGCGGGAGCGACGCGAGGAACGAGCGGCGCGGATGGTAGACCCGGCACGGCCGCCCCTCCGGCCACGACCCGGCGACCCACCACGCCCCGGCGACCCCCCACCAACGCACGGCGCAACGCGCGCGCCCGGCGACCTACAGGTACTGGCCGGTGTTCGTGACGGTGTCGATGGTGCGCGGGGAGCCGCCCTCGCCCTTCTTCTGGACGATCGTGCGGATGAAGACGATGCGCTCGCCCTTCTTGCCGCTGATGCGCGCCCAGTCGTCGGGGTTGGTGGTGTTGGGCAGGTCCTCGTTCTCCTTGAACTCGTCGACGCACGCCGAGAGCAGGTGGTCGACGCGGATGCCGCGCTGGCCGGTGGCGAGGAGGTCCTTGATCGCGGACTTCTTCGCGCGGTCGACGACGTTCTGGATCATGGCGCCGGAGTTGAAGTCCTTGAAGTACAGGATCTCCTTGTCGCCGCTCGCGTAGGTGACCTCGAGGAACTGGTTCTCGTCGTCCTCGGAGTACATGCGCTCGACGACGGAGCGGATCATCTCGTCGAGCGCCGCGCGGTGGCTGCCGCCGTGCTCGGCGAGGTCGGCCGCGTGGATCGGCAGGTCGTCGGTGAGGTACTTCGCGAAGATCTCCTTGGCGCCCTCGGCGTCGGGGCGCTCGATCTTAATCTTCACGTCGAGGCGGCCGGGCCGCAGGATCGCCGGGTCGATCATGTCCTCGCGGTTGGAGGCGCCGATGACGATGACGTTGTCGAGGCGTTCGACGCCGTCGATCTCGGACAGGAGCTGGGGCACGATCGTCGTCTCGACGTCGGACGAGAGCCCCGTCCCGCGCGTGCGGAACAGCGACTCCATCTCGTCGAAGAACACGACGACGGGGGTGCCCTGCGACGCCTTCTCGCGGGCGCGGGCGAAGATCAGGCGGATGTGCCGTTCGGTCTCCCCCACGTACTTGTTGAGGAGCTCCGGGCCCTTGACGTTGAGGAAGTAGCTCTTCGCGGCGCCGGGCGTCGTCTCGAGGTCCTCGCCGCGGGCCTTCGCCACGGTGTGCGCGAGGGAGTTCGCGACGGCCTTGGCGATGAGCGTCTTGCCGCATCCGGGCGGGCCGTACAGCAGCACGCCCTTGGGCGGGCGCAGACCGTGCTCACGGAACAGGTCGGGGTGCGTGAACGGCAGCTCGACGGCGTCGCGGATCTGCTCGATCTGCGGCCCGAGCCCGCCGATGTCCGTGTAGTCGATGTCCGGGACCTCCTCGAGGACGAGCTCCTCGACCTCGGACTTCGGGATGACCTCGAACACGAAGCCGCTGCGCGTGTCGATCGTCAGGGAGTCGCCGACGCGCAGCGCGGTGTGCGCGACGGACCCGGCGAGGCGCACGACGCGCTCCTCGTCCGCACGGCCGACGACGAGCGCGCGATCGGCGTCGAGGATCTCCTTGACGGTGACGATCTCGCCCGTGCGCTCGTAGCCGCCCGCGGCGACGACGGTCATCGCCTCGTTGAGCTTGACCTCCTGGCCGGGGCGCAGCCGCTGCACGTCGAGCGTCGGGCTCGCACCCACGTGCATCTTGCGACCTGCGGCGGAGACGTCGACCGAGCCGTCGGGATGCGCCGCGAGGAACACCGCGTACGTCCCCGGGGGCTTCGCGAGGTCGTCGATCTGCCGCTTGAGGTCGAGGATCTGGTCGCGCGCGGCACGCAGCGCCTCGGCGAGCCTCTCGTTCTTCGCGGAGAGCAGCGCGACCTCGCGCGCACCGTTCGGCACGCCCTCGTCGCTTCGGCCGAATGTCTCGCTCATCGGGTGTCCCCTCTCGCCGGCGGGTCGCCCGGCCGCACGGTGGACGGCGACGGGAGACCGCAGGGGCCGCCCGTGTCGACCGCCGTCCGGCGGCCGGGGTGTCGACCTTAGGCACAATTCTCGCGCGCGCACAGCGACGACACCCAGGGTGAGACGACCGGGTCCCGATCGTTACCGAGGCGTCACGACTCCGACACGTCGACGGCGCCCTGGCCCGGGTCCGCCGCCTGGTCCGGGCCCTGGCCGACGTCGCGTCGCACCCGGCGGATCTTCTTCTCCGAGACCGGGCGCTCGCCGAGCTCCTCGGGCGACCACTGCTCGACGTCCGTCGGGTAGGCGCCCTTGGCCGGGCGACGCCTGCGCTCGGGCGGGGCGACGCCGTCGGCCAGACGACGCGCGGTGAGGAGGAAGCCGGTGTGGCCGATCATGCGGTGCTGGGGGCGCACCGCGAGGCCCTCGAGGTGCCAGCCGCGGACCATGGACTCCCACGCGACCGGCTCGGCGTAGCGGCCGTCGGCCCGCAGGTCCTCCGCGAGGCGCGAGAGCTGGGTCGTCGTCGCGACGTAGCAGACGAGGACCCCACCCGGGACGAGCGCACGCGCCACGACGTCGAGGTTCTCCCAGGGAGCGAGCATGTCGAGCACGACGCGGTCGACGGTGCCGTCCTCGGCGACCGTGGGGAGCACGTCGGCCAGGTCGCCGATCGAGAGGGACCACGCGGGGTGGGGGGCGCCGAAGAAGGTCTCGACGTTGCCGCGCGCGATCGCGGCGAAGTCCTCGCGACGCTCGATCGAGTGCAGGTCCCCGGTGTCGCCGACGGCGCGCAGCAGGGACATGGTCAGCGCGCCCGACCCGACGCCCGCCTCGATGACGCGGGCGCCGGGGAAGACGTCGGCCATCGCGACGATCTGTGCGGCGTCCTTCGGGTAGACGACCGCGGCCCCACGCGGCATGGACAGCACGTAGTCCGACAGGAGCGGGCGCAGCGCGAGGTACTCGATCTCGGCGGTGTTGCGCACCACGCTGCCCTCGGGCTGACCGATGAGGTCGTCGTGACGCAGGTAGCCCTTGTGCGTGTGGAAGGTCGCGCCGGGCGCGAGGGTGATCGTGTGCAGCCGCCCGCGCGGGTCCGTGAGCTGGACCTTGTCCCCCACGCGGAGCGCGCCGCGGCGCTGGTCGGCACCGGTGGCCTCCGGCCGGTCCGCTGCCTGCGCGTGACCGTCGCGGCTCCCGAGCGCGGTCGCCGGGTCGGGCGCGGCGCCGGGTCCGGGGACGGGTGGCTGCGGCGCGGGCGTGGCGGGGGGCTCGGAGGTCACGGGCGACCATCCTACGGGCCGGTCAGCGTCGTCGTGCGTCCCGGAGCGCCCCGACGACGCGCGCGACCTCGAGGACCCCGACGACCCGACCGCCGTCGGTCACGACCACGACGGACGCCGAGCGGCCGGCGTCCGACAGGGCGGCGAGCATGTCGGCGCCCACGAGGTGCGCGTCGACCGTGGCGCCGGCGGGCAGCGGGACCGCGACCGCGCCGACCGGGGTGGTCTCGGCCGCCTGGGGCGGGACGGCCGCGGCAGCCGCCGGGTCGACGTAGCCGATCGGGGTGCCCGAGGCGTCGACGAGGACGGCGAGCACGTGCGGGCCGCCCGCGAGCGCCACGGCCCGGCCGACCGCGCCCACGGAGGCCGACGAGGGCACCGGGACCGCTGGGCGCGCGAGCCCGCGGACCGAGAGCCCGGACACGGCCTCGCGCGTGCGGCCGGCGGCGATCGCCTGCCCGGCCCCGCTCCACAGGAAGGCGCCGATGAGCGCCGACCAGGCGACCGTCCACAGGCTGGGCTCCCGGCCGAGCGCCAACGGCCACAGCAGCGCCCACGCGACGACGCCGACCGCGACGACGCGCCCGACCCAACCGGCCGCGACCGTGCCCGTCGTGCGCGAACCGGTCGCGGCCCACACGGCCGACTCGAGGATCTGCCCGCCGTCGAGCGGCAGCCCGGGCAGCAGGTTGAAGAAGCCGACGAACGCGTTGGAGAACGCGCCGGCGTACAGCAGGAGCGCCGGGACGGAGAAGGTGTCCATCGCCTGGAAGGTGAGCCAGAACACGACCGCGAGCGCGAGGTTGGTGAGCGGGCCGACGACGGAGATGAGGAATCCGTCGAGCGGACGCGCCGACGTCCCCGAGTACGCCGTGTGCCCGCCCCACAGCGTGACCGCGAGCTCGGTGACGTGCTGACCACGAGCCCGCGCGACGAGCGCGTGCGCTACCTCGTGGAGGAACACCGAGACGAACAGGAGCAGCACGAACGCGAGGGAGACGAGGTACACCTCGCTGCCGAGGCGCGGCGCGAGCCGCTGCACGGTCGGCACGAAGAGCACCGTGAGGACGACCGCGGCGACGAACCACGACGGAGTGAGGATCACCGGTGCACCCGCGACCCGGCCGATCACCCACCCTTTGGTGCGCGGGCCCGCCGGCGCGGGCGTACGGGGGGCTCGGTGCTCTGGTCCGTCCACCCCGGAAGCCTATGCCGCCGTCGTAGCGGAGGGTGCACGGAGCGGGCGGAGCAGTGCGACCATGGGTCCGTGCCCACGGACGATCCCGGCCCGGTCGAGCGCGAGCTGTCGGGCGGCAACGTGAACGAGGTGGTCCGCGTCGGCGACACCGTGCGCAGGACGGCAGGACCGTGGACGCCGACGATCCACGCGCTCCTCGCCTGGGTCCGCGCCCAGGGCGTCTCCGTGGCTCCCGCGCCGCTCGGTCTGGACGACGACGGACGCGAGGTCCTGACCTGGACCCACGGCGACGTCGGTGGCTGGCCGCTCCCCGACTGGCTCTGGGACCGTTCGACGCTGCGGGAGTCGGGCGAGATGCTCCGCTCGTGGCACGACGCCACGACGGGCTTCGTCCTCGCCGGAGCCGTGTGGCGCTCCCCGGCGCGCGAGCCGGCCGAGGTGGTCTGCCTCAACGACGCCGCGCCGTACAACATGGTCAGGTCGGACGGCGCGCTCGTCGGGTTCATCGACGTCGACATGGCGTCGCCCGGTCCGCGCGTCTGGGACCTGGCCTACCTCGCCTACCGACTGTGCGGGTGGTGCGAGGACATGCCCGCCCCGCCCTCGCTCTCACCCGGCGAGCGCCTGGCGGAGCTGCTCGACGGTATGGGCGTGATCGGGCGCCGACACCCGATGCCGTGCTCTCGACGATGCGGGTCCGGCTCCTCGACCTGGCGGACTGGACCGATCGTCACGCGCAGACGACCGGCCGGGCGGACCTGCACGAGCACGCGCGGATCTACCGGCGGGACGCCGGTCGGCTCGACCTCTCAGGCGGCCTCGGCCATGAGGTCGACGACGTCGCCCGCGACCAGTCGTGACAGGAGCGGGACGTCGACGAGCTCGAGCGACGGCGTCCGGCTCAGCCCGGGCGCCGGCAGGACGGGGACCACGGCCTCGACACCGAGGGTCGCGGCGCCCGAGGCCCGCGCCGACGCGATGCCGGCCGGGGAGTCCTCGATCGCGACGCAGCGCGTGATGTCGACGCCGAGCCGCTCGGCCGCGAGCAGGTAGGGCTGCGGGTCGGGCTTGCCGCGCTCGACCTCGTCGCCGCACACGAGCGTCTCGAACGCACCCTCGGGCGCGAGCTCCGCGACGGGCTGCGCGAGCTCGCGGTAGGACATCGTGACGAGCGCGCACGGCACGCCGGCCTCGCGCAGCGCGACGAGCAGCTCGCGCGCACCGGGCTGCCAGGGGACCTCGACGCGCACCTGGTCGATGACACGGCCCATGAGGAACGTGACGATCTCGTCGACCGGGAGGTCGACGCCGCCACGCTCGCGGATGATCCGGGCGGACTCGCGCAGCGGGTTCCCGACCAGCGACATCGCGTCCTCGTGCGTCCACGTCCCGCCATGGGCGTCGACGAGCTCGTGCTCCGCGGCGATCCAGTACGGCTCGGTGTCGACGAGGGTGCCGTCCATGTCCCACAGGACGGCCTGCGGGAGAACGGGATCGGTGGCGGGGCGCGGGGACGTCACGGCGAAGGCTCCAGGGAGGGGGTCGGGGGTGGCGCGCCGGGGCGCGCCCTGCTCACCACCCTACGTGCGGGTACGCCACGCGCGAACCCGCTCCGCCGTCGTCGTGCCCGGCCGCATAGGGTGGGGCGATGAGCGAGAACGGACCCGAGGGCACCCGGCAGGCCGTGATGATCGCGGCGTTCGAGGGCTGGAACGACGCGGGGAGCGCCGCCACGGCCGCCCTGCAGCACCTTCACGAGGTCTGGGACGCCCAGGACGTCGACGAGCTCGACCCCGAGGAGTACCACGACTTCCAGGTGAACCGCCCGATCGTCACGACGGACGACGACGGACGCCGCGAGATCACGTGGCCGACCACGACGATCGCGAGCGCGACGGTCGCGCCGGGGGGCCGCCGCGTCCTGCTCGTGCACGGGATCGAGCCGTCGATGCGGTGGCGCGGGTACTGCCGTGAGCTGCTCGACCTGGCGGAGGAGCACGGCGTGCGGACCGTCGTGACGCTCGGGGCGCTGCTCGCGGACGTGCCGCACACGCGGCCGATCCCCATGACGGCGACGTCGGAGAGCGTCGGGCTGCAGGCCGTGCTCGACGTCGAGCCGAGCACCTACGAGGGCCCGACGGGGATCGTCGGGGTGCTCCAGCACGCGGCCGCCGAGCGCGGGCTGCAGTCCGTCTCACTGTGGGCCGCCGTCCCGCACTACGTCGCGCACCCCCCGTCGCCCAAGGCGACGCTCGCGATCCTCGCGCGCATCGAGGAGCTGCTCTCCGAGCCGATCCCGCTGGGAGACCTCCCCGAGGACGCCGAGGCCTGGCAGCACGGCGTCGACGAGCTCGCCGCGGAGGACGCGGAGATCGCGGAGTACGTGCAGCAGCTCGAGGAGGCGAAGGACACGGCCGAGCTCCCCGAGGCGAGCGGTGAGGCCATCGCGCGGGAGTTCGAGCGCTATCTGCGCCGTCGCGACCGCGGCAACCCCGGGGACCGGGGCAAGGGCCCGGCGGTCTGACGTCGCCCGGCGTCAGGCTGCGTCAGGTGCCGGTCAGAGCCGGACGCCCAGCAGGGCGTTGACCGCGCGCGAGAGCACACCGGGGGCGCCCTCGACGTCGCCGGACGTGTCGCGGCCGGGACGCAGGGACTCCGCGGCCCACGCGTCGACGGCCGCCAGCGCCGCGGGGGCGTCGAGGTCGTCCGCGAGCGCAGCGCGCACGGCCGCGAGGGTCGCGGTCGCGTCGGGCCCTCCGTTGCCGGAGACGGCGTCGCGCCAGGTCTCGAGGCGTCGCGAGCCCGTGGGCAGGTCGTCGTCCGTCCACTCCCACTCGCCGCGGTAGTGGTGGGCGAGGAGCGCGAGGCGGATCGCCATCGGGTCGACCCCCGTCTCGCGCAGCCTCGAGACGAGCACGAGGTTGCCGCGGGACTTGCTCATCTTCTCGCCCTCGTAGGCGACGAGCCCGGCGTGCACGTGCACGCCCGGCGCGGCGCCGCCCGAGAGCATCCGGTCGTGGGACGAGGACATCTCGTGGTGCGGGAACAGCAGGTCCGCTCCCCCGCCCTGGACGTCGAACGGGAGCCCGAGGCCGTCGCGCGAGATGACGGTGCACTCGACGTGCCACCCGGGACGACCCGTGCCGAGCTCGCCGCCGTCCCAGGCGGGCTCGCCCGGGCGCTCGCGGCGCCACAGGAGCGGGTCGAGCACGTCCTTCTTGCCCTCGCGCTCCGGGTCACCGCCGCGCTCGGCAAACAGGTGCTCCATGACGTCGCGGGCCAGGCGCGAGACGGACCCGAAGCCGGAATCAGCGGACAGGTCGGCGTAGACGTCGCCGAGACCCGGGTCCGTGCCGCCGGCGCCGGGCTCGACGGGGACGCGGTAGGCGACGCCCGCGGCGAGGAGCTCGGTCACGGCCGCGACGACCGTCGGGATGGTCTCGACCGCGCCCTGGTAGACGTCGGGCGGGACGACGCCGAGGGCGGTCATGTCCTCCGCGAACAGGGCGGTCTGCTCGACGGCGAGCGCGCGCCAGTCCACGCCGGTGGCGGCCGCGCGCTCGAGGAGCGGGTCGTCGACGTCGGTCACGTTGGAGGCGTAGGTCACGCGGTGCCCGGCGTCGAGCCAGGCGCGCACGAGGAGGTCGAACGTCACGTACGTGGCCGCGTGCCCGATGTGGGTCGCGTCGTAGGGGGTGATGCCACAGACGTAGAGGGTCGCGGCCTCACCCGGCGCGGCGACGACGAGCTCGCGCGTGGACGAGTCGTGCACCCGGACCGGGAGGCCTCGTCCGGGGAGCTCGGGGATCTGCGGGGCGGGCCAGCTGTGCACGCGTCAACCTTAACGGCCGGGCCACGGCCGAGACGCCGCTGAACGGGAGCGGGCGGACGTGACGAAGCCCACCGAGCACGGCCCGCGGCGGTCCGACGCGATGGCCACCTGAGCGCGCCACTGGACCTGACGCGTCCCGTCAGGGGGTCGAGGCCGCCGTGCCGCCCGGCTCGAGCACGCCGAACAGGAGGAGCAGCACGACGATGGCCGCAAGCCCCAGCCGGTAGATCACGAACGGCGCGTAGCTGAAGGTCGAGACGATCTTGAGGAACGCGATGATGACGAAGTACCCCACGACGAACGCGACGATCGTGGCGAGGAGGGTCGCACCGGCGCCGGGCGCCCCGGGGACGGGGTCGCCGGACGACTTGAAGAGCTGGTAGAACCCCGAGCCCATCACGGCCGGGATCGCGAGGAGGAACGAGTAGCGTGCCGCTGCCTCGCGCGTGAAGCCCATGAGCAGGCCCGCGGTGATCGTCCCGCCCGAGCGCGAGACGCCCGGCACGAGCGCGAGCGCCTGCGCGAAGCCGAACAGGACCGCCTGCCGCGGGGTCAGCTCGCGCAGCGCCCGGCGCTTGGCGCCGATGCGGTCCGCCCAGCCCAGCAGGAGCGCGAACACGGCGAGCATGAGCGCCGTGAGGTAGAGGTTGCGGAACGTGTTCTCGATCGCGTCCTCGAACAGCAGCCCGAGCACGACGATCGGGACCGAGCCGAGCGCGATGAACCACGCCATCGCGGCGTCGTGGTCGTGCTTGCCGAGGCGTGCGCGCCAGTCCGTGCCGTGGTCGCCGCGCACGGACCGCCACCAGGCGGCGCAGATCCGCGCGATGTCGCGCCGGAAGTAGAGCAGGACGGCCGTCTCCGTGCCGATCTGCGTGATCGCGGTGAACGCGGCCCCCGGGTCCTGCGAGCCGATGAGCTCGCCCACGATGCGCAGATGAGCGCTCGAGGAGATCGGGAGAAACTCGGTCAGGCCCTGGACGAGGCCGAGGAGGACTGCTTCCCACGCGTTCACGAGCGGTCACGATACCCGCTGGTCGGACGCCTCCCGGACGCCTTCCACCGGACCCGGCGTGAGGGCGCCACAGAGCGGGTGAACCTGCGTCGGAGGAGCCCGTCGGTGCGTGCCCCGACGGTCGCGATCGGCCGGGCGCCGGTACCCTCGGCTCCCATGGAACACCGCCATCTCGGTCGCACCGGCCTGCGCGTGTCCGCGCTCGGACTCGGCACCATGACGTGGGCCCGGGATACGGACGAGCTCGACGCCGCCGAGCAGCTGCGCGACTTCGTCGACGCGGGCGGGACGCTCGTCGACACCGCGGCGTCGTACGCGGACGGCGACGCCGAGTCGCTCGTGGGATCGCTCCTCGGGACGAAGGTCGACCGTCGCGACGTGCTCCTGTGCACCAAGGCGGGCGTACGGCACACGCCGGCAGGGCCCGTCGTCGACGCCTCGCGGGGCGCGCTCCTCGACTCGCTCGACGACTCCCTCGCGCGCCTGCGCACCGACCACGTCGACCTGTTCCTCGTGCACGCGCCCGACCCGCGCACCCCCTTCACGGAGACGCTCTCCGCGCTGCGCCACGCCGTGGTCTCGGGCCGCGCGCGCTACGTCGGCCTGTCCAACCACCCGGCGTGGGCGACCGCGCGGGCGGCGGCGCTGCTCGGCGGCACCGACGACGTCGGCCTCGCCGCCGTCGAGCTCGAGTACTCGCTCCTGCAGCGCGGCGCCGAGCGCGAGGTCGTCCCCGCGGCCGAGGAGCTCGGGCTCGGGCTGCTCGCCTGGTCGCCCCTGGGCCGCGGGGTGCTCACGGGCAAGTACCGCCGCTCCCTGCCGGCGGACTCGCGGGGCGCGTCCCCGCACCTCGCCGCGTTCGTCGAGCCCTACCTGGACCAGGCGTCGTCCGGGGTCGTGGAGGCGGTCGTCACCGCCGCCGAGGGTCTGGGACGGGCGCCCCTCGACGTCGCGCTGTCGTGGCTGCTCGGCCGGCCCACCGTCGCGAGCGCGATCGTCGGGGCACGCACGCCGGCGCAGCTCCGGGCGTCGCTCGCCGCGACCGACCTCGAGCTGCCCGACGCCGTGCGCGCCGCGCTCGACGACGTGAGCGCGATCGACGAGGGCTACCCCGAGCGCTGGTGACGACAGGGCGGGCTCAGCGGGCGCCGTCGGTCTCCAGCTCGCCCGACAGGACGTCGTCGTCGTCCAGCGCGTCGTCCAGGGCGTCGTCGAGCGACTCGTCGTCCTCCTCGTCCTCGTCGTCGTCCTCGTCGTCCTCCTCCGCGAGGTAGAACGGCGTCGCCTCCCCGTGGACCTGGCCCAGTGCCTCGTCGTAGACCTCGAAGGCGTCCGCGAGCACGTAGTAGGCGTCGTCGACGGAAGGGTCGTCCTCCCCGCGGCGTGCGGCAACAGCGTTGTAGTGGGCCTCGAGCGCGGCGATGAACCGGTCGAGGGCGGCACGCGGGTCAGCGGTCATACCCTGACGGTAGCCCCGCGAGGGGCACAATGGCACTCGTAAACCGGACCGGTCGGACCGGTCGGATCGGTCCGGCGCACGGCCGAGGACGTACGAGAGAGGACGGTGGCGCGTGGAGGAGATGCCGACGTCACGCCAGGGGTCCGGGTGGGCCACGCACGGTGGGCAGTACGAGTACCGCGTCCTGACGATCGACCGCTCCGCGAGCCGGTCCGACGCGAACCGGCTGCTCACCGACGAGGCGGAGTACGGGCGCTGGGAGCTGGCTCGCACCCGGCTGTACGTGGGAGGCGAGCGGCGGGTCTGGCTGCGGCGCAAGATCATCCGGGTCAGATCGACGCTGTGAGCCGCGCGTGAGCGGAACCCCGGACGCTGTTCCGGGCAGGGTGCCGGACGTGTTCACGAAGTCCCGTGCGGACCCGCCGGCGGGATTCTTCGCGTGCGAGGCCGCCGGGCTGGAGTGGCTGCGCGTGGCCGGCGGGCCGCGCGTCGTCGAGGTGCTGGGGGTCGCGCGCACGCACCTCGACCTCACGCGGGTGCGTCCAGCCCGTCCCACCCCCGGGGCGGCGTCCGCGTTCGGGCGCGCGCTCGCCGTCGTGCACGACGCCGGGGCGCCCGCGTGGGGTGCGCCCGCCCCCGGCTGGGAGGGCGACGCGTTCTTCGGCCCGCTCGACGACCCGCTCCCGCTGACGACGGGTTCGTGGCCGGACTGGCCCACCTTCTACGCCGAGGCACGGCTCGTGCCGGTCGCACGGCAGGGCCGGGATCGCGGCGACCCGGCCGCGCACGGCGGCCACCGTGAGGCCGACCTGGCGATGCTCGCGCTGTTCGGCGCGCCCCGCCTCGAGAAGATCCCCGCCGGGTACGACGACGTGCACCCCCTCGCGCGCGGCTGGCGGCACCGTGTCGTGCTGCACCAGGTCTACCCCGTCGCGGTGCACGCCGTGCTCTTCGGCGGCGGCTACCTCCCGCGGCTGCGCGCGATGCTCACCGGGCTCCTCGACGGCCGTTGAGGCCTGACCGCCGGGCCGGCGTCAGCAGGTGCGCAGGAGGCGGTCGAGCACGCGCACGCCGAACCGCAGCGCGTCGGCGGGCACGCGCTCGTCGACGCCGTGGAACATGCCGGAGAAGTCGAGGTCACCGGGCAGACGCAGCGGCGCGAAGCCGTAGCCGGTGATGCCGAGCCGGGCGAGCGACTTGTTGTCCGTACCGCCCGAGAGCGTGTACGGCAGGACCGCCGCCTCGGGGTCCTCCGCGAGCAGCGAGTCGACCATGGCGTCGACCAGCTCGCCCTCGAACGGGACCTCGAGCGCGATGTCGCGGTGGATCTCCTCGACGCGCACGTGCTCGCCGGCGAGGTCGCGCAACCGCGCGAAGCCCTCGTCCTCGTGGCCGGGCAGCAGACGGGCGTCGATCGTCGCCTCGGCACGGCCCGGGATGACGTTCGCCTTGTAGCCCGCGGAGAGCTGGGTGGGGTTCGACGTGTGACGCACGGTCGCGCCGACGAACCGCGACGCCGGCCCCAGCGCCGCGACGAGCGCGTCGACGCTGCGCGAGTCGCCCGGGTCGTACGACAGCCCGGTGAGGTCGGCGACGCCGCGTAGGAGCTTGTCGACCGTCGGCGTGAGCGTGTACGGCCAGTGGTGCGCACCGATCCGCGCGACGGCCTCCGCGAGGTGCGTCACGGCGTTGTCGGGGTTGACCTGCGAGCCGTGGCCCGCGCGGCCGTCGGCGACGAGCCGCAGCCACGCGATGCCCTTCTCCGCGGTCTGCAGCAGGTACGCCCGACGGCCGCCGACCTCGACGGAGAACCCGCCGACCTCGCTGATCGCCTCCGTCGCACCCTCGAACAGCTCCGGCCGGTGGTCGACGGCGTACCGCGCCCCGTACGTGCCGCCCGCCTCCTCGTCGGCGAAGAACGCGACGACGACGTCGCGCGCGGGCTTGCGCCCCTCGCGCGCCATCTGCCGCACGACCGCGAGGATCATCGCGTCCATGTCCTTCATGTCGACGGCGCCGCGGCCCCACAGCAGTCCGTCGATCTCCTCGCCCGCGAACGGGTCGACGGACCAGTCCGACGCCTGCGCGGGCACCACGTCGAGGTGACCGTGCAGCACGAGCGCGGGCCGGCTGGGGTCCGCGCCCTCGAGACGCACGACCACGCTGGCGCGGCCCGGCTCCGACTCGAACAGCTCAGGCTCCAGCCCGACCTCGTGCAGCAGCTCCATGACGTACTCCGCCGCGGCCCGCTCCCCCGGCCCCGACCCGTCCCCGAAGTTCGACGTGTCGATCCGCAGCAGCTCCTGGCAGATCCGCACGACCTCGTCCTCCGCGGTCGGCAGGAGGACACCCCCGGCCGTCGCGTCGGGTGCCGGGGTCGTGGTGCGTACGCGGGAGTCCGGGTGCGGAGCGGTCATGGCGACACGCTACCCGGGCCGGCCGTCCGCCTGGGTGAGGTAGAACCGGGGTCGCGCGAGATAGAACCGTCAGTCGGTCCGACCCTGGTCATGCGCCGAACACGAGATGAGTGTCGTTATCCAGGCCGTGGCGACGCTCAGGTCGTGTTCGACAGCGAGCCATGTCGTGTTCGAGGACCATCCAGGGCTCGGGCGTCGGCCGCACGGCGAGACGGCGAGACGCCGGGAGACCGGCCCCACGGGCCGTTTGCCCGGGCGAGCACCGACCAAGGTGGGACGACGCCGGGAGGGGTGGGTGGGGGCGCCGCGTCGTGGTCGGGCCTGGCGGGAGCCGCGAGGAACGAGCGGCGGATGGTAGACGCGGCGCCCCCACCCACCCCGACCACCCAAACCGACCACGCGCCGTCCGACACAAGAACCACGGTTCTACCTCGGCAGAGCGGGGTTCTTCCTCGGCGACGGTCAGTGGTCTGCGCGGTGGTTGCCCTCGTCCGTGGCGGGGCGGCGGGGGCCGGTGCCGTCGCCCGGGGCGTCGGACACGTCGGGCGCGTCGCCGTGGTCGGCGTCGTGGTCGGGGTGGGTGACGCCGTCGGGGACGTCGATGCGCGACGGCGCCTGCTCGCCCGGGGCGACCACGACGAGCTGGCCCATCATGCCGCGGTCCTCGTGCGTGAGGAGGTGGCAGTGGAACATGTACGGCGTGCTCGGGTCGGTCGTGCCCTCAGCGGCGTCGAACCGCACGAGCAGGCGCGTGACGTGACCCGGCTCGACGTGGACGGTGTCCTGCCAGCCCGCGAGATCCGGGCCGGGTGGCGACCCGCCGACGTCGAGCACGCGGAACTGCACGTCGTGCACGTGGAAGTTGTGCGGGGTGTCGTCGAGACCCTTGACCTCCCAGACCTCGGACTCGCCGACGGTGACGACCTCGTCGATCCGGGACATGTCCATCGACTTCCCGTTGATCGCGTTCCCGGCGAGCTGGAAGCGGCGCGTGCGCACGGCGTCGGACTCGTCGAGCTCCTCGGACGGGTCGGCCGCGGCGAGGACGTCCGGCACGGTCGGGCTCGGCGCGAGCTCGTCGGCGGCGCGCAGCTCGAGCAGGTCGAGCGTGTCGTCGCCGCCCGAGAACCGCTCGAACACCGGGTTGACACCGAGGTCGGGCGGGAAGCTGCGCAGGACGACGCGCTCCCCGGGGCTCATCGTCACGACGACCTCCGCTCGGTCCCCCGGCGAGAGCCGTACCCGCTCGACGGTCTGCGGGGCGGTGAGCAGCCCGCCGTCGGTCCCGACGAGCTGGACCGTCCCGCCGTCGGCGAGCCCGACGTCGTACACGCGCGAGTCGGAGCCGTTGAGCAGGCGCAGGCGCACACGCTCGGTGGTCACGTCGAGGTAGGGGCCGGGCGTGCCGTTGACGAGGACGGTGTCGCCGAGCGGGCCCACGGGCGACAGGAACGACACGGCGTCGTCGAGCCGGCCGTCGGCGTGGAAGCTCTTGTCCTGGAGGATCACGGGGACGTCGTCCACGCCGTACTCGTGCGGCAGGTCCGCCGCCGGGCCCTCGGCGCCGGCAGGATCGTCCAGGAGGAACATCCCCGCGAGCCCGCGGTACACCTGGCTCGCCGTCTGCCCGTGCAGGTGCGGGTGGTACCAGAGCGTCGCAGCCGGCTGGTCGATCGTCCACAGGGGAGACCATGTCTGGCCGGGCTCGACCATCTGGTGCGGTCCGCCGTCCATCGCGGGCGGCAGATGCATGCCGTGCCAGTGGATCGTCGTGGTCTCGTCCAGCGCGTTGGTCACGTCGACGCGGACCCGCTCGCCGCGTGCGGCGCGCAGCGTCGGACCAAGGTAGTCACCGTTGAGCCCGAGGGTCGGCGTGGGCTCGGCCGCGCCGAGGTCGGCGACGCCTTCCCGGGCCTCGAGCTCGAAGATCCGGACGCCGTCCTCCACCCGGGACGCTGCGAGCGGCGGGACCGCGAGCGGCCGGGTGAAGTCGACGGCGCCCGCGGTGCTCGTCGCCGCCCGCGCCCACGCGACCCCCACCACGGCGACGATCGCGCCGACGAACAGGACGGCGACGAGGCCGAGGACGAGCAGGATGCGGGCGAACGGGCCACGGCGCCGGCGAGGAGGGGCCGGTGGTACTCCGGGCGGCCCGGTCGGGGCGGCGGACGGCGGCGCGGTGGGTGGCTGATAGGTCATCGGGTTCTCCTGGCTGGACGCCGGCGGTCGGCGTGGTGCGGGTCGACGGCGGCCCTCGTGCGAGCGAGGCGATGCCGTCGACGCTAGGGACCGGTCGGTGCCGGGCGCGTCCGCACGGAAGCGTACGCGTCCCCGGAACCGACCCTGAGGGCGCTCGGATCCCGCTCGGGGTGGCGGCGGCGGGGCGGCAGGTCAGCGACGCGCGGCGAGGAGCCCGTGGGCGACCAGCCCGGCGAGCGCACCCCACGCCGCGTTGGTGAGCAGCACCGGGACGACGGCCCACGGGAGGGCGACGGGGCCCTGGAGCTCGCCGGTGAGGATCGGCGACAGCACCGCGCTGATGGCGAGGGCCACGACGCCGTAGGCGAGGCCGACAACGACGCCGGTCGCGAGCGGCGCCACCGGCCGCGCGACGACGATCGCGACGACCCACACGACCGTCAGGACGAGCGTCGTCAGGAGGGGAGCTGCGGGCCGGCCGATCACCTCGTCGACCCCGGTGACGCTCAGGAGCGGACGCACGAGCGCGAGGGCCCCGAGGCCGAGGACGAGGGGCCAGCTCAGCGATCGGACCATCTCGGAGAACGTGCGCCGCTCCGGCGGGACCGGCTGGGCGGGGCCGGGCCGCGGGCCGGGTGTCCGCGGCGTCTGGTGCAGGTGCTCGGGTTCGGGTGTCGAGTGCATGGCGTCGACGCTAGGGAGCGACACCAGGCGGGCGCGTCCGCCCCGGTGCGTCCCCTCGTGCGTCGTTCCTCGGCCCCCGCGTACGCGTCTCGACGTACGCGACCCCGACCCGTCACCGACCCTCGGCGGACGCGCAAGCGGCGGCAGGTTCCTAGACTCCGGAGGTGTGACGCCTCCCGACCGCGAGCCGAGCCGGCCGCCGACCGTCCGCACCTCTCGTGCGGCGCCCCCGGCGTGGCTCGTCGACGCGCTCCTCGGCTTCGCGGTGTTCGACGTCCTCGCGTTCGCCGTCGCCGCCGACGTCGGCGGCTCGTCCGCCGACCCGTGGGTCGCCTACCCCGTCGCGCTCGTTCTCGGGCTGCTCGTGCTCGGCCGTCGCCGGTTCCCGGTCGGGGTCCTCGTGACGACGGCGCTCGTCATCTGCGGGTACTACGCGCTGGACCTGCCGGCGATCGGCCTCGCGCTGCCCGTCTCGGTCGCCCTCTACTCCGCCGCCGTCGCCGGCCGGCTCGCCTGGGCCGTGGGCGTCGCCGCGGCGCTCGTCGTGGTCTCCACCTACTTCCGCCTCGCCGAGGGCGACGACGTCCGGTACGTCTTCGGGTACGAGCTCGCCACCACCGTCGCGCTCATGGCCGCCGCGATCGCCCTCGGCCACGGGTCGTTCGTGCGGCGCCAGCGCGACGAGCAGCGCCGACACGCCGACGCGCTGCGCGAGCAGGCGCTCGAGCTCGAGGCTGCCGACCGGCTCGCGCGCGACCGGGAGTCCGTCGCACGCGACCTGCACGACGTCGTCGGGCACCACCTGGCCGTCGTCTCCCTGCACGCGAACGTCGCGCGCGAGGCGCTCGACGACGCGAGCGCCCGCCCCTCGGCATCGGACCCCGACGCGGCGCTCGCGACCGCGCGGGCCGAGCTCGATCTCGTGCGCGCCGCGACGACCGCCGCGCTGGCCGATCTGCGCGTGACGGTCCGGGCGCTGCGCGGGACGTCGGCTCCGGGGCAGGGTCTTGCGGAGCAGGCCCGGCTCGACCGCCTGGAGGACCTCGCGCGCACCGCTCGGGCGGCCGGTCTCGACGTCGCGCTCGAGGTCGACCTCCCGGGCTCGGTCGACGCGAGCGCGGCGGGTGCGGCCGTGTACCGCGTGGTCCAGGAGGGACTGACGAACGTGCTGCGGCACGCGGGGGCGCGCCGCGCCGTCGTGCACGTCGCCCTGGAGCCGGCCGGTGACGCGATCGGCGTCGAGGTGCGCGACGACGGGCGCGGACCGTCGGGCCCGCCGGGCGACGACGGGTTCGGGCTGCGCGGGCTGCGCGAGCGCGTCGCGGTGCTCGGGGGCGTGGTCACGACCCACGTGCCCGACGACGGCGGATTCCTCCTGCGCGCACGCGTCCCGGTGGGTGCCGCGCCCCCGCCCGGCGCCACCGAGGACGCCTCCACCTCCGCCGGGGACGACCGTCGGAGCGGCTCGTGATCCGCGTCGTGCTGGTCGACGACCAGCCCCTCGTCCGGACGGGGATCCGTGCGCTGCTGGAGCGCTCGGACGACCTGGAGGTGGCCGGCGAGGCGGCGGACGGTCGCGAGGGCGTCGCGCTCGTGCGCCGGGTGCGCCCCGACGTCGTCCTCATGGACCTGCAGATGCCCGTGCTCGACGGGATCGCGGCCACGCGTCAGATCGTCGACGGCGACGCGGTCCCCGACTCGGGAATTCCGGGCGCTGCGACGTCCGAGGACGACCGCCCGGCCGGTCCGCGCGTCGTCGTGCTCACGACGTTCGACGACGACGCGAACCTGTTCGCCGCGCTGCGCGCCGGGGCGAGCGGGTTCCTGCTCAAGGACGCGAGCCCCGACGAGCTGCGCGCGGCCGTGCGGACCGCCGCCGCCGGTGATGCGCTGCTCTCCCCCACGGTGACGTCGCGCGTCGTGGCACAAGCGGTGCGCGCGGGGCAGCGCGACGACGCGCTCGCGGCCGACGTCGCCGCACGCCTCACCGACCGCGAGCGCGAGGTGCTCGCGCACGTCGGCCGCGGGCTGACGAACGACGAGATCGGCGCGGCGCTGTTCATGAGCCCGGCCACCGCGCGCACGCACGTGGGCCGGATCCTCGCCAAGCTCGGCGTGCGGGACCGGGCCGGTCTCGTCGTCGTCGCGTACGAGACCGGCCTGGTCCGCCCGGGTGAGCCGCCGAGGTAGAGGCGAGGTCCGGCGAGGTAGAGGCGCGGAAGTGACCACGCCTCTACCTCGGCGCACCAGGGCTCTACCTCGGCAGTGCCGGTCCTCGGGTCAGGCGTCGAGGCCGCGGCGCGCGAGAAGCGGCGCGATGTCGGCGTCGCGGCCGCGCAGCTCGCGGAACGAGGCCAGCGGGTCCTGCGAGCCGCCGCGCGCGAGCAGGACGCGGCGGAAGCGCTCGCCGTTCTCGCGAGTGAGGCCGCCGTTCTCCTGGTACCACTCGACGGTGTCGGCGTCGAGCACCTCGGACCAGATGTACGAGTAGTACCCGGCCGCGTACCCGCCGCCGAACACGTGGTTGTAGTACGTCGTGCGGTAGCGCGGCGGGACGGGCGCGAACGCGACGCCCGCGGCCTCGAGCGCGGCCGCCTCGAACGGCACGACGTCCGCCTCGGTCGACGGCACGCCGTCGGGCCCGACCTGGTGCCACGCCTGGTCGAGCAGCGCAGCCGCGAGGTACTCGGTGGTCCCGAAGCCCTCGTTGAACTGGCGCGACGCGAGCATCGTGTCGACCCACTCCGCGGGCATCGGCTCGCCCGTCTCGTGGTGCACGGCGTACGACCGCAGGATCGACGGCTCCCAGGCCCACATCTCGTTGACCTGCGACGGGTACTCGACGAAGTCGCGCGGCACCTCGGTGCCGGACTGCGACGGGTAGCGCACGTCGGAGAACAGGCCGTGCAGCGCGTGCCCGAACTCGTGGAACAGGGTGATGACCTCGTCCCAGACGAGCAGCGTGGGCTGACCGGCCGGGGGCTTGACGATGTTGAGGTTGTTCACGACGACCGGCTTCTGCCCGAGCAGGTCGTTCTGGTCGACGAGGTTGTTCATCCAGGCCCCGCCACGCTTGGACTCGCGCGTGTACCAGTCGGCGAGGAACAGGCCCAGTCCCTGGCCAGGCTCGCCGGGGGTCTCGGCGTCGAAGACCTCGAAGACGCGGACGTCCGGGTGGTAGCCGACGAGGTCGTGGCGCTCGGCGAAAGAGACGCCGAACAGCCGGTTCGCGGCGCGGAACACGCCGTCGTGCACGACGCGCTCGAGCTCGAGGTAGGGGCGCAGGAGCGCGTCGTCGAGCGCGTAGCGGTCCTTGCGGACGCGCTCGGCGTAGTACGACCAGTCCGACGCGCGCAGCGTCGCGCCCGGCTCGTCCGCCTGCAGCGCAGCCTCGAGATCGGCCGCCTCGCGCCGCGCGTTCGCGACCGCCGCCGGGGCGAGGCGCGCGAGCATCGCGTTCACGGCCTCGGTCGTCTTCGCGGTCGCGTCCTCCGCGACGTACGCCGCGTGGTGCTCGTAGCCGAGCAGTCGCGCGCGCTCGGCGCGCAGGCGCACGGTCTCCAGGACGATCCCGCGCGTGTCGTGGTCGTCGCCGGTCGCGCCCCGCGACTCCGACGCCTGCTGCACGCGCTCGCGCACCTCGCGTCGCGCGAGCGACGCGAGGACGCCCTGCTGGGTCGGGAGCTGCATCTCGAGCAACCACGCGCCGTCGTGCCCGCGCGACGCCGCGGCGGCGGCGGCGCCCGCGACCGCGTCGTCGGGCAGGCCCTCGAGTTCGGCACGGTCCGCGACGAGCACGCTCGCGGCGTTGGCCCCGGCGAGCAGCGTGCGACCGAACGCGGCCTCGAGCGTCGTCAGCCGGCCGTTGAGCTCGCGCAGGCGCTGCTGCTGGCCGCCGTCGAGCTCGACGCCCGAGCGGCGGAACCGGACGAGGAGCGTGTGGAGCAGCCACGCGGCGTCGGGCTCGAGAGCCTGCTCCTCCGCCTCCACGGCGTCCTGCAGCGCGCGGGCGCGGGCGTACAGACGGGCGTCCATGTAGATCGCGTCGTGGTGCGCGGCGAGCTCCGGGGCGAACTCCTCCTCGATCTGCTCCAGCCCCGGGGTCGCGTCGGCGGAGAGCTGGTTGTAGAACGCGTTGAGCACACGCGCGAGGTCGCGGCCCGACCGCTCGAGCGCGTCGAGCAGGTTCGCGGCCGTGACCGGCGCGGGGTCGGTCGCGATCGCCTCGACCGTCGCGCGCTGCGCGGCGGTCGCGGCCCGGAGCGCGGGGAGGTAGTGCTCCTCGCGGATCGCGTCGTAGTCGGGCAGCTCGTACGGGAGCGCCGACGGCGCCGCGAAGGGGTTGGCCGGGTCGAGGTCGAGAAGGGTCGGGGCCGGCGCGTCGGTGGGCGCGGGCGCGCCGGTGCGCGTCGTGGGCTCGGAGGTCATGGTGCCCATCTTGACCCCGCGAGCGGGTGCGACGGAAACACATTCGCGCATGCCTGGGTGCCGGTCGTCGCCGCTCGGTCGGCGCCGCCGTCAGGCCGCGGTGCCCGACGGCGGGGTGTCGCCCGCCCAGGGCTCGTTCGGCTCTCGCGGGTCAGCCTGCAGGAGCGTGCCGATCCACGCGTCGCGGCGCTCGCCGCGCTGGAGCGCGAAGCCGCGCACCGTGCCCTCGACGCGGAACCCGAGCCGCCACGCGACGCGCCGCGACGGCCAGTTGCCGACGTACGCCTGCCAGAACAGGCGCGCGAGGCCGCCGCCCTCGGGGTCGAACGCCCAGTCGACGACGAGCCGGCCGGACGCCGTCACGAGCCCTCGTCCGCGCGCGTCCGGCGCGACCCAGTACCCGATCTCCGCCGACCGCTGCCCCTCAGGTGCGTCGTCGTGGCTCAGGCCGACCATGCCGACGAGACGGCCGACGCCGTCAGGCCCGGGGATCCCGGACGGGCCGGCGCTCTCGCGCACGCCCCACGTGAGGACGTCACCCCGCTCCCAGCCCGGTCCGACGTACTCGGCCACGAACTGCGCCGCGTCGTCGCGCGTGTAGGGCGACGGCACGACCGTCCACTGCGCGACCGCGGGATCCTGGCACGCGGCCGTGATCGCGTCGACGTCGTCGAGGGTCGGGGTGGACAGGTGGACGCGGCCGTCGTCGAGGGCGAAGGGGTGCACCCGCCGAGCCTGCCACGCTCAGGCGCGCAGGGCGTCGTCCGCGGGCGTCCACGGCAGGTCGTGGGCGGCGGCCACGGCCTCGTTGAGCAGAACGCCGTCGTGCGTCGTGGCGCCCGAGCGCAGGATCGGGACGTCGCGCAGCGAGCCGATCCCGCCGTCCGCGAGCGCGGCGAGGTGGGGCAGCGTCGCGCTCGTCAGGGCGAGCGTGCTCGTCACCGGCACGGCGCCCGGCATGTTCGCGACGCAGTAGAAGGTCGTGCCGTGCACGGCGAACGTCGGGTCGTCGTGCGTCGTCGGCCGCGACCCCTCGAAACATCCGCCCTGGTCGACCGCGACGTCGACCAGCACGGCCCCGGGGCGCATGCGGGCGACGAGGTCGTCCGTCACGAGGCGCGGCGCCCGCGCCCCGGCGACGAGCACCGCCCCGACGACGAGGTCGGCCTCGAGCACCTCGCGCTCGATCGCGTAGGCGCTCGACGCGACGGTGCGCACGTGGCCCGCGAACTCCTGGTCGACCGCGCGCAGCACCGGGAGCGAGAGGTCGACGATCGTCACCTCGGCGCGCATGCCGACGGCGATCTCCGCCGCGTGGCGCCCCACCGTCCCGCCGCCGAGCACGACGACGCGCCCCGGACGCGTACCGGGCACGCCGCCGAGCAGGACGCCGCGGCCACCCGCGGGACGCTGCAGGAGCCACGCGCCGACCTGGGTCGCCATGCGCCCGGCGACCTCGCTCATGGGTGCGAGCAGCGGGAGCGACCCGTCGGGGGCCTGCGCGGTCTCGTACGCGACCGACGTCGTGCCGGCGTCGAGGAGCGCCCGGGTCCCCGCGCGGTCGGCCGCGAGGTGGAGGTAGGCGAAGAGCAGCAGGTCCTTGCGCAGGAAGGGGTACTCGCTCGCGACCGGTTCCTTGACCTTGCACACGAGCTCCGCCTCGCCCCACACCTCCTCGGCGCCCGCGACGATCCGGGCGCCGGCGCGCTCGAACTCGGCGTCGGGCAGGTGGGAGCCGTCGCCGGCCCCGGTCTGGACGAGCACGTCGTGCCCGGCCCGCACTAGGTGGTGGGCGCCGGCGGGGGTGAGCGCGACGCGGTCCTCGTGGTTCTTGACCTCGGTGGGTATGCCGATCCTCATGGTCCAGTGTGGGCGCACCACGCCGACCCGCGCAGGACGGCGGCCAGATTCCCTCTCCCCGAGCGTTCCCCCCGGCGGAGGCCGTCCGCTACGGTCGACGACATGCCCACGTGGACGGACCCCGGACCGGTGGAGTTCGACGCCGTCGTGACCGCCGCGGGGACGAGGTCCGGGGCGTTCGTCGCTCTGCCCTACGACGCGGCCGAGCTGTTCGGGACGCGGGGCCGGGTACCCGTCGTGGCCGACGTCGACGGCGTCGCGTACCACGCGTCGCTCGTCGCCTACGACGGGCCGCACCTCCTCGCGGTGCTGCGCACCGTGCGCGAGGCCACCGGCAAGGGCGTCGGCGACGCGGTGCACGTATCGCTGCGCCTCGCCGCCGACGTGTCGGCCGTCCGCCGCTGAGCCGTCGCCTCGGGCGGTGGCGCGCTCACGCCGGTCAGCCCGCGGCGTCCTCCGTGGCCTCGCCTCGCGGCGTGCCCCCGACGTCCCCGAGGGCGATCTCCTTCGCCGTCGGGAGGTCCTCCTCCATGGGCGGGTCCTTGTGACGCAGCTTGGAGAACACCGCCCACGCGACGGCGACGAGCGGCACGGAGACGACGGCGCCGAGGATGCCGGCGACGAGCGTGCCCGCGGTCACGGCGAGGGCGACGACCAGAGGATGCAGGGAGACCTGCGCTCCCATGATCAGGGGCTGCAGGATGTGGCCCTCGAACTGCCCGATGAGCGCGATCCCGATCGTCACGATGAGCGCGGTGACGATGCCGTCCGCGGCGAGGGCCACGACCGCCGCGACGATCATGGCGAGCGGCGCGCCGATGATCGGGATGAACGCACCGATGAACACGAGGACGGCGAGCGGCGCGGCGAGCGGGACGCCGAGTACCGCGAGCAGGATGCCGGCGAGGATGCCGTCGACGAGCGCGATGATCACCGTGCCCCGCGCGTAGCCGGAGAACGTGTACCACCCGGCACCACCAGCGATCTTCCAGCTGTCGCGCGAGCGCGCCGGGAGCTGGTTGAGGAACCACGTCCACAGTTCCTTGCCGCGCGCGAGGAAGAACACCGTGCAGAAGGTGGCGAGCGCGATCGCGGCGAACGCCTCGACCACGGAGCCGGCGCTCGCGGCGGCCTGGCTGGCGATGTCGCCACCGTGCTCACTGAGCCACTGGCGCCCGTTGTCGATCCAGCCGTTGACGTCGTCCGCGGTGATGGTCACGGGCAACGGACCGTTCTCGAGAAAGTCGAGGATCTCCTCGATACCGTCGCTGAACTCCCCCGCGAGCTTCTCCCACTGCCCGGCGACGGACGAGATCACGTAGGTCAGCAGGCCGGCGATGAAGAGGAACGCCGAGAGGATCGCGAGGGCGGTCGCGAGCCCGCGCGGCATGATCCGTGCGTAGAGGTCCGTGACCGGGCGCAGCACGGACGAGATGACGAGCGCGAGGAACACCGCGACGAAGACGATCTGGATCTGCGCCGTCGCGTAGACGATGAGCGCGACCGCCGCGACGATGAGAAGAAGTCGCCACGACCACCCCGCCGCCGTCCGCAGCCAGGAGGGGACCGTGTCGTCGTAGCCGACGACGGAGGGATTGCGCCGCGCCCCGGCCACCTTGCGCGCCGCGCTCGACGCGCCCGCCAGATGCTTGACCGACGCCGCCGAACGGTCCGACCCGGAACCCGGCCGGGGGGTGGGTGCTGTGCCCCCGGCGGGACGCTGCTCGTCCGTCACGCGTGCCTCCGTCCGGTCCTGGCCATCATCCGCCCAGTGTGCCCCAGGACGTCCCCGTTCGCCGGGTGCCCGTGCCTCGCGTCACCGGCTCGCCGTCGTCCTCGCGAACGACGGTCGCGATTGAAGGACAGCGCCCGAACCGTGCTATGTTTTTCCCCGCACCGGAACGGCGGAAACGCCGGGATGGTCCACTCGTCCGGGTGGCGGAATGGCAGACGCGCTAGCTTGAGGTGCTAGTGCCCTTTATCGGGCGTGGGGGTTCAAGTCCCCCTCCGGACACTCGTTGAGACAGCGACGACGAAGCGGGTCCAGGGAAACCTGGACCCGCTTCGTCGTTTCTGCGTGCCCGCGCGGCTGCCGCGGTACGTCACCCTCAGCGCCGCGCCCCGCGGCGGATCGCCCACCATCCCTAGACAGCTGGAACACCCCACGTCACCGTCCGACGAACAGTGGAGAGGCGACGACGCCTGCGACCTCTTTGCAGCCCTCGTGGTGAGCACCGTGCCGCGGATGTTGACGTGCAGGAGCGTGTCGACGTCGTCCGAGCTCGGTCAGGTTGCCCTCGCGGATCGTGCCGGCGTTGTTGACGAAAATGTCGAGACCGTCCAGGCCCCCGTGCCACGCGGTCCACGAGGTGTTCGTTCGCCGCCGGGTCGGCGCCGTCCGCCCGGACGGCGAGGCCTCACCGCCCCGTGCTCTCGATCGGACGCACGATCTCCTGTGCACGGTTCCCAGCGCGTTCGTAGCTGATGGGGACGTCGGCGACGTTCTCCTGTCCGCGCGGTCTGCTGCGAGCACCAGGTCCGGTTGCTGACGGTGTGGCTACTGCCGGATGCCGGTTCGTGCGGCCTGCTCGACCCGGGCGATCAGGCGGCTGTTGTGGGCTGCGTGCGTGAATCCCGGGGTGTGGTGGGTGTCGTCGGTGATGTCGCGTGCGAGGCTTGCGTACACCTCGCCGACGTTGATGGAGGCACCGGTCCAGATCTCGGCGGCGGCCGGTCCGGTTCCCGTGGAGACCGGGCGGTCGGGCGCGTCGAAGTCCGCGCTCGAGGTCAGCGTGAGGTCGCCGACCTGGACGCCGGCGGGGTGGTTTCCGGTCAGGCTGAGCCAGCCGTCGGCGCCGCGGACCTCGAGGCTGAAGTGCGCGTCCGGTACTCGGACACCGGCCAGGACCTGCACTCCGACGGGGGCTCCGGAGGAGGTCTTGGCGATCGCGTCGAGGTGGTCCGGTACCTCGCGGATGGTGGTCGTGCCGGTGTCGGTCAGCTTCACTTCCGGCCATAGGAGCTCGGTGCGCGCGTCGATCTCGGTGATGTCGCCGAGGACCGTTTCGATTACGTCCAGGACATGGCCCACCGCGATCGTCATAAAGCCGGCTCCTGCGCCAGCCTTATCGAAGTACTCGTGGGCGCTCACCGACTGCGGGCCGTTGCCGAAGGTCGTCGCGGCCACTCGGGCAGACAGCAGTCGACCGAGCTGACCCTGGGCGATGATCTCGGCGGCACGGCGCACCGACGGGTTGAGGCTGCCCTGCAGTCCGATCGCCGTGTGCAGCGAGCCGGCCGCCGCGGCCATCTCCTCGGTCTCCGCGACGCTCACCCCCAGGGGTGACTCCGAGTAGACGGCCTTGCCCGATGCGAGGGCGGCGAGGACGAGCTCGCGGTGCGCCGGGACCTTGACGGCGACGGTGACGAGATCGATCGACGGGTCGTCGATCAACTGGTAGGGGTCGGCGTACCAACGCTCGGCCCCGAACAGCTCGGCGGCCTTGCGGGCGCTTTCCTCACGCCGGGTCGCCACGGCGGCCAGCATCAGCTGCCGCTGGTTCGCCAGCGCGGGGATATGCGATGCCCCGGCCCAGCTGGCCTTCGTATCCGCGCCGATGATCCCGACGCGGATCACGTTGCGTGCCATGGTGCACAGCTCCATTCGGTTTCTGCTCGGTCTTCTGCGGTTGAGGCGCGGTCGTCCCGCGCCGTTCGGCTCGTTGCCGAGTGGCCCTTCACCGGTCGATGGCGGCCATGCCGCCCCGGTCGTGGCGGTCGCCGGACGCGGGGGTCAGATTGTTCAGCCGGCCGACCTGATCCGGGGTGAGTCGGATCCCGTCGGCGGCGATGTTCTCCTCGAGCCGCTCGACACGGCGGGTGCCTGGGATGGGGTTGACGTCCTCGCCCTGGACCAGGAGCCAGGCAAGGGCGACCTGGGCAGGGGTGGCGCCGGCCGCTGTTGCCACGGCCCGGACCTCGTCCACGATGTGCAGGTTGCGTTCGAGGTTGCCGCCTATGAAACGCGGGTTGGAGCGACGCCAGTCATCGGCGTCCAGACCCTCCAGAGAGCGGATGTTCCCGGTCAGGAAGCCGTGACCGAGCGGGGAGTACGGCACCAGACCGATTCCCAGCTCGCGCAGCACCGGGAGCACGCTGGCCTCTGGGTCCCGCGTCCAGAGCGAGTACTCACTCTGGACCGCAGCCACCGGGTGGACCGCGTGTGCGCGACGGATGGTGGCGGGGCCCGCCTCGGACAGACCGATGTAGCGGACCTTGCCCTGAGTGACCAGGTCGGCCAGGGCGCCGACGGTGTCCTCGATCGGGGTGCCAGGGTCGACCCGGTGCTGGTAGTACAGGTCGATATGGTCGGTGCCCAGCCGACGCAACGACCCCTCCACGGCGAGTCGGATGTTCGCCGGCGTGCTGTCCGCCCCTGGCCGGCCCGTGTGGGAGATCAGGCCGAACTTGGTAGCAAGCACCACCTCGTCCCGCCGTCCTTTGACCGCCCGGCCCAACAGGGCCTCGTTGGCACCTCCCCCGTACACCTCGGCGGTGTCCAGGTGCGTCACCCCGAGGTCGACGGCGTGCCGGATGGTGCGGACGGCGTCCTCGTCCGACTCTCCCTTACCCGTGTAGAAGCCGGACATCCCCATGACTCCTAGACCGATGCGCGAGACATCGAGCCCGCCCAGTGATGTGGTCTGCATCGAGTGGTCCTCTCCTGGATAGGTCGCCAGGCCCCGTCCGATGCATACCGGACTCGAACTTGACGCTTCAAGATCAACTTGATGCTTCAAGTTCTACTCTCCTGAACTTGATGCGTCAACAACCGTCGCCGTAGGGTGGCCACGTGGCGAAGACGACCGGTGTAGACACGCCCGCTGGAGCGGACGCCGAGCCGCGATGGCTGGATGGCGACGAGCTCGCGGCGTGGCTGGCCAACTCGGCGATCATGATCAGCCTGCCCGCCGCCCTGGACGCGCGGATGCAGCGCGAGTCCCAGATGACCTTCTTCGAGTACATGGTGCTCTCCGTGCTCTCCGAGGAGCCGTACCGGACCATGCAGATGAGCGCGCTGGCGGTGCGCACGTCGGCGTCACTGTCGCGGTTGTCGCACGTCGTCGGACGACTGGAGAAGCGCGGACTACTCGCACGATCACGCATTCCCGGAGCAGGCAGACGCACCAACACGACGCTGACCGACGCCGGGTACGACGTCGTCGTGGCAGCGGCGCCCGGGCACGTCGCAGCGGTCCGCGAATACCTGATCGACGAGCTCGAACCTCACGAGCTGAAGACCTTGCTGCGGATCGGTACGGCAGTCGAAGCGGCCATCAACCGTGGAAGGCCCGACGCGGCGCCTGCGCCGTCGACTCCCCCCGAGGCAACCGCGCCGTAGGGCGCCCATCAAGCCGGTGACCGCTGTGGACCGCCCGAACCTTCGCCCGTCAGGCGGTCGATTTCGGCGCGAGCACCCTGTGGCTGCAGCTCGGGGTGACCTCAAACGAGTCTCGCGAGACGGCCGGTGACGCAGGGCCTCGTTTCGTCGAGGACACCAGCATCGGGGAGACGACGCTCCGGCTCGGGAAGGAACGAGGGAGAGGACTCCTGCGTCGGTCTTGGTGCTACCTCACAGGAGTCCTCTCGCCGCCGTGTTGGCAGCGATCGTCAGCGGCCGGAACGGGAGGAGCGTGACAGCGAGAAGATGCGGCGGACAGCCCGAAGAAGCGACCGGAGCTCGGCGCGGTTCGGGCGGACGCCCAACCGGGCATACATCATCACGTCGCCGTACTCCGCCATGCGCACGATCTTGCCGTCAGCGACGTCGAACCGCGTGAGGTACGTGTTGCGATAGGGCGCACCCGTTCGGGCAACGACCATGTCGCCGGTCCCGTAGAAGTACACATCGCTTCCATCAGGGCTGACCTTCCACTGGTGGTTGCGCCAGACCAGCGGGTCGAACTTGTCGAAGATGCCCCTTGTGTACCCGAGCACCTCCTCCCGGCCACTCACGTCCGCGACGCACAAGGCCTGCCGTCGGCCGGAGATGATGTCCGCCACGCCTTCCTCGTTGGTCACCGCCTTCGAGTGCATGAAGAGCTGTTCGGCGTCGTCTCGGAGGGTGTCATGGACGGCGTCGATGTCTTTTGCCTCGACGGCTCGGATGAACTCCTTGGCAGTCTCCAGCGTCGAGCGGGTGGCGGGTCGGGGGCTGGTCATGACCGCACCTCCTTCGCGTCCACGACGTCGGTCGTGGCGTCCCAGGACAAGAGCGGTTCACCGAAGGCCCGGGGCATGCCGAAGGACGCGAAGCGCGGCGTCCACCACCGGGTGAAGTCCGACTCGTACGCGAGGAGCCGTTCGGAGAACGTAGCCAGGTCGATGCCCTCGTCGAACTCCAGAGACACGATGAACTCCGCGCCGCTGTCCCGGTTGGGCTGCAGCCACATGCGCTCCTGGTGGTAGCCCACCTCCCGGGCTCGGACGCCGAGGCCGTCCAGGTGCTTCTCGTTCAGCTCGGTCAGGAGGCGTCTGAACTCCTCCACTCGATCGACTGGGATCGGGAACGTCCACGCTGTACTGGTCATGTCTCCTCCGATGATGCTGGTGCCGCGGAAAGCGGTACACCATCGAGGATGCAAGGACCCGCGACAGGGAGGAATGCCGCGCTGAAACTAGTACTGCCAATGTCACCATGAGGAACGGACGTACTTGTCCTGGGGAAGACTGGGCCCATGGCGAGCAACGACCGGAGCGACCTGGCGCACTTCCTGCGGCAGCGCAGGGCGGCTATGACGCTGCAGGACCCGCGCGTGCAACCGAGAAGTTCCCGGCGACGCGTGTCCGGGCTTCGCAGGCAGGAGATGGCCGATCTGACGGGGATCTCCGTGGAGTACTACACCCGTCTGGAACAGGGCAAGGCTCCTCGACCGTCGCGTGAGATCCTCACGGCGCTGGCCCAAGGTTTCGCTCTGACAGAGCCGGAGCGCGCCCACCTGTTCCGACTGGGAGGCGAGTCCCCGCCCGAGCTACCCACCCCCGACTCTGTCGTCCGCCCGGGCCTGCTGCGGATGCTCCAGGGACTGGACGAGACGATGCCGGTCACCGTCCACGACGGTCGGCTCGACCTCCTTGCCCGCAACAAGCGCGCAGCCGAACTGCTGCCGCCCGCCGATGGGACCGGCCCGTTCGCGCGCAACCTCGCCTACCAGGCCTTCGCGACCACCGCCCTCACCGACCTGCTCGGTGACAGTGCTGAGCAGTTCCTGCGCGTCGCGGCCGCCGAGCTGCGCACCGCGCTGAGCCGGTATCCCGAGGACGACTACCTCCGCAGCTTGCTCGCGAAGCTCACCGCTACCAGCCCGGTCTTCCGCCACTACTGGGAGCGCGGCGAGGTCATCGCGTCACGGTCTGCGACCAAACAGCTGCACCACTCCACGTACGGCCGCGTCAGCTTCGACCTAGAGCTCCTGCACGACCCGGAGCGAGACCACTGGGTCATGCTCTACACGCCGCGCGACGCCGCCTGATCTCTGCCGTGTACGTCAGATCGGCCACGAGCGTTCGCTCGTGGACCCGCACCCTGAACAGCGGCACCCTGCCGACCCAACACGGTCGAGGCGGGCGACCCCGACCACGGGACGCTGTACGTCCTCGTCGGCGACGGCGGCAACGGCGTGGGCAACGGCAACCGCAGGGCAAGATCCTGCGCATCGACCCGCTGGGCCACGACAGCACGCACGGCGAGTACGGCACCCCCGCGGACAACCCGTTCCTCGGCACCCCCGGCGCTGCCCGAGATCTACGCGAGAACGGCTTTACCTACCCCGTGGCGGCGTACGACCGCAACCGCGACCCCAGCCAGACCGGCGACGCAGGCGTCGCGCTCAACGGCGGCTTCGTCTACTGCGGCGACATCCCCGCGCTGCAGGGCCGCTACCTGTTTCACCGACCTCGTACGCGGCTGGGTCCTCGCGACCGAGCAGGGACGAGATGGTGCGCAACGACGGCGACCTCGAGGACCTCGCGGAGATCGAGCACCTGCGCGTGTTCGCGGAAGGGCAGGAGACGACGTTCCAGGAGCTCGTCGGCGACCAGCGCGTCGACCTGCGGTTCGGCTCCGACGCCGACGGCGAGCTCTAGCTGATCGCCAAGGCCGACGGGAAGATCTGGAAGGTCACGGGCGCCCTCCCGCAGGACACGCGCGAGGCGAACCCGGCCACGGGCGCATGGACGACCTCATGTTCCTCGACGTCGTCCCGACGCCCGAGCAGATCGCGGCTCAGTACGCGCTGTTCGGCGCCGAGCCCGTCGAGCCGCCGGCACCGCCGTCGTGTGCGCCCGCGGGCGAGCCGATCACCGACGTCATGGCGGCCGAGCACTGGGCGCCGCGGACGCCGGCGAAGTGGCAGTTCCCCGGCGACGCGGTGGTCCTCGCCGAGGCGGGCGACAACCCGGACGACGGCATTCGTCGACCGTTCGAGTACGCCGTCCTCACCGAGGGACCCGAGCTCGGCTCGTTCGCGCTCGACGCGGAGGTCAAGCTCGACGCCCCGGCATCGGTGAACAACCGGGACGTCATCGTGGCGTTCGGCTGGCAGTCGGACACGCAGCACTACTACGCCCACCTCTCGCAGGACAACACGATCTGCGCCCACAACGGCATCTTCAAGGTCGACGGCAAGGACCGGGAGCGGATCGACGACGAGTGGGACGGAGCGGTCGGGGCACTCCCGGCGGTCACCGACGAGGAGTGGCACGACGTGCGCGTCGTGCGGTGCGCGGACAGCAGCGACGTCGCGGTCTCTCCGCGCTGTCTCGCCGGCAGGGCGTACCTCGCCGTCGCTGCGACGAACGCGTCCGACGTCCCTGCGGACGTGACGCTCACGACGGCGTTCGGGGGCCGGGCCCGTTCGCGTTGCGACGGACCGCCGAGCGACGAAGATGAGAGGCGCGTCCGAGTTGCACCGGTGGAATTTCCGGAGGGAGCGGTCGATGGATCAGCAGGTCAGGCGCCCCCGGGCGCCACGAGGCCGCCGTCGTCCGCTCGGCATGCCGTGGCTCGTCGTCGCGACGGTGGCCCTCGCCGGGTGCGCCGGCCCCGACGCCACGGACGCGACCGACGTCGTCGCGGCGTTCACCCAGGCCCTCGACGAGGGCGACGGCGGCGCCGCGTGCGCGTTCCTGCTCCCCGACGCCGCCGACTCGCTCGAGCAGGACACCGGCGAGCCGTGCTCGGAGGCCGTGGTCGACCCGGACGGGCCGTTCGGCGAGACCATCGGAGCGCCGGGCGCCGGTGAGGTCGAGGACGTGCACGTCGCCGGCCGCCAGGCCCAGGTCGTGACCGGTGCCGACACGTACTTCCTCGCGCTCTCCGGCGACGGCTGGGTGCTCACCGCGGCGGTGTGCGAGGCCCGGGCCGACCGTCCGTACGACTGCGAGGTGGAGGCATGAGGGTGGCGCGCGTGATGTTCTGGGCGACCCTCGTGCTCGTGGCGGTGGGCCTCGTCACGACCTTCGTCATCGCGGCGGTGCACCAGTGAGCGGCGTGGGACGCGGGATCCGCGCCAGCTCGCTGAGCATCTTCTTCGGGCTCGCCTTCCTGGCGTCGCTCGTGGGACAAGCCGTCAGCGGCGTCGCCGTCTTCAACTCCGACCAGCGCGCCGCCGGGCTCGACCCGGTGACGCTCGGCCACTACCTGGCGTCCTCGGCGTTCTGGGTCGACGTCACCGAGAACTGGCAGTCGGAGTACCTGCAGTTCCTGCTCTTCATCACCGCGACGGTGTGGTTCGTGCAGCGGGGCTCCCCGGAGTCGAAGAAGCTCGAGGACGCGGGGCGAGAGAGCGACGAGGAGCAGAAGGTCGGCGAACACGCTGAGAAGGACTCGCCCGCCTGGGCGAAGGCGCGGGGCTGGCGCCTCGCCCTCTACTCCCGCTCCCTGTCGCTCGTGATGGGCGCGATCTTCCTGGGCTCGTGGGCGGCGCAGTCCGCGGCGGGCGCGGTGGCGTTCAGCGAGGAGCGGATGCGCGAGCTGCAGGACCCCGCCCCGTGGACCGAGTACCTCACGATGCCCGACTTCTGGAGCCGCACGCTGCAGAACTGGCAGTCCGAGATGCTCGCCGTGCTCAGCATGGTGGTCCTGGCGATCTACCTGCGCGAGCGCGGGTCCCCGGAGTCGAAGCCGGTTGGTTCGGCGCACGAGACGACGGGAGTCGAGGGCTGAGTCGTCTGCCGAGGCGAGCCGTCGCGGGCTTCTTCACGAACGGCGTCCCCGGAGCGTTCCTGCCGCACCCGCCACGCTAGGGAGCCTGCCCGGCGCTCGCCACCCTGTTGCGGGTGAACCGTCTCGCGCTATGGTCGGAGCAACCGAGTCTGGACCTGGCTCACGACCTCCCTCGTCGATGGAGATGACCATGTCCGTGGATGACCACTTGATCGGGTCGGCACTCGCTCACGACGCGAAGCAGCCGATCGGGCAGTACCGGTTCGAGATCGGCACAGGGGCATGGTGGTGGTCGCCCCAGACCTACCGCATGCACGGTTTCGAGCCGGGCGACGTCGTCCCGACCACCGCTCTCGTGCTCGCGCACAAGCACCCCGAGGATCGCGACCGGTTCCGTTCCGTGCTCGACCTTGCCGTGCAGACCGGCGAGCCGTTCTCCAGCGTCCACCGGATCATGGACGCCCACGGCAGGGAGCGGTGCCTCGTCGTCGTGGGTCAGGGGCGGCGCGACCGCGACTCCGGCGAGCTGGTCGAGCTGCTCGGCTACTTCGTCGACGTGACCCGGTCGGTCGCGGAGCAGGCTCAGGCCCGTGCGCGGCGCGACATCGAGGCGGCGGCCCAGAACCGTGGGGCGATCGAGCAGGCGAAGGGCATGGTCGCCATGACGTACGGTGTTGACCTCGACGACGCCTTCGTACTGCTGCGGCGCGCGTCCAATGACCGCAACGTGCCGCTGCGCGAGCTCGCGCGCCAGGTCGTGGCGGAGGGCAGCGGCGACCGCGCGGCCGGCGGCAGCGCCGTCGTCACGCTGCTGGGCTCGCGCGTCGAGGAGCGCGGCGCCGTCGATCGTCACGGGCTCTGAGCGAGCGCAGCCGCCCCACGCCGTAGCGCGAGCACGATCGCCCCCGCCACGAAGTAGTCGTCGTCACGGTCGCGTCGTGCCTCGCGCACGGCGCGACGCAGGTCCTCCGCCCGCCCGGCGAGCTCGCGCAGCGCGCGGGCGTCCGCGGCCTCGGTGCCGACCGAGCGCACGGCGGCGGAGTACGCGCGCAGCGCCCGGGCCGCGACGGGCCGGAGTCGGGAGCCGAGAGCGACGTCGTCCCGGTCCGTCGACTCCCACTCCACGAGGAGCCGGACGAGCTCGCCCACGACGTCGGCCGACGTCTCGAGCTCGCCCGCGCGCCGCACCTGGGAGACCGCCCAACCGCGATGGCGGCGCAGACGAACGTTCGCACGTGCGGCCTCGCGCGTGCTGGCCACGGCCTCTCGTGCCCGGGTCAGGGTGGGGTCCACCTCGCGGCGTCTCACGTCCCACTCCTCCGGCGAGGGCGGCCGGTCGCCCTCGAGGCCGTCGGCGAGCGCGTCGAGCTGGTCGACGAGCGTGTCGCGCAGCCCGTCGAGCGCCTCCTCCGTGGGCGTCAGCGGGAGCGGCGGCGCGACGAGGTTGACGCCGATCCCGATGAGCGCGCCCACGACCAGGAGCCCGGCATAGGCACCGACGAACTCGACCTTCTCCGCGTTGCCGATGACGAGCACGAAGAGCGCGGAGGTCACCGCCCACGTGCCCATCCCGCCGAGCCGGTGCCACCCCGCGCACGCGAGAGCGAGCCCGACGACGAGCGCGACGGACAGGGCGCTCGGTGCCAGCACCAGGTCGACACCGCGCGCGATCGCGGCGCCCAGGAGGAGCGCCACAACGGCCTGCGCCGACTCGCGGACCGAGCGCGCGAGCGTGCTGGTCGTGGCGACCACCGCGCCGAGCGGGGCGTAGTACGGGTACTCCGAGAACGGCGCCGGTGCGAGCACGCCGACGTACCAGGCGATCGCCGCCGCGACCGCGCCCTTGACCGCGAGCGACCACCGCGGGTGGCGCACCCACTGCCGGTGCGCGAGGGAGACCGCCCGGCGAGCGCGCAGGGCGGGGCCCGCCCGGTAGGCCTCGCCCCCTCCGTCGTCGCCCGGGGGGTCGGTCGTGGTCGGCTCGTCGTGCGGTGTCACGGTCACGAGGGTCACCCGCGCGGCGCTCTCGCGCACGCCCACCCGCTGTGACCCGCGCGGCGCTCTCGCGCACGCCCACCCGCTGTGTCCCGCCGCACGACGTCGTCCCGCGAGCGGTCCACGCTCCCCCGTGCCGGTCCCGAGAACCGCTTCGACGTGTGAGCGCGCCGAGCCGGTGCTTCACTGGCGGCGTCGGTGCAGAGTCTCGCCGACGCCGTCGAGCACGCGGTGGCGTCGCCGCCCCCGTGATTCCCACGAGGAGGCTGAGATGAACAGAGGACGCGCTACCCGTGCGACACGGATCGGCGGGGCGGTCGCCGTCGCGCTCAGCCTGGCCGCGTGCGCGCAGGGCACGGGCGACGACGCGCAGGACGTCGACTTCTCGGCGGACGAGTCGCCGTCGGGCGAGCTCGCGGTGATGGGCTTCGGCACCGGGGACGAGATCGGTGAGGTCCGGTACGACCGCGCCGTGGAGGACCTCGGCGACGTCGACGTGCGGCTCGCGGAGGGCGAGCTGGACATCCAGGCCTTCCTGTCGGCGGTCGCGTCGGGCAACCCGCCCGACCTCGTGTACGCGAACCGGGACCAGATCGGCACGTTCGCGTCTCGCGACGCGATCCTCCCCCTCGACGAGTGCATCGAGGCCGAAAGCGTGGACATGGATGCGTTCGTCGACCCCGCGGCGGAGCAGGTGACGTTCGACGGCAGCGTCTACGGCATCCCCGAGTTCAACCAGATCCAGGTGACCATGGCGAACGCCGACCTGCTCTCGGCGGCGGGGCTCAGCATCGAGGACGTGAACGGCTCCGACCGCGACGCGATCACCGCGGCCAACGAGGCGCTGATGCGCGCCGACGGCGGCACGCTGACCGTCATCGGGTTCGACTCGAAGCTGCCGGAGTTCCTGCCGCTGTGGGCGAAGTCGGTGGGTGCGGACCTGCTGTCCGAGGACGGGCGCACCGCCCAGCTCGACAGCCCGGAGGTCGTCGAGTCCCTCGAGTGGGCCGTCGGCATCTACGACGCGCAGGGCGGGTTCCCCGCCGTCAAGACCTACCGCGACTCCGCCGACTTCTTCGGCGCCGGGAACCAGTTCGCGACCGGGGTGCTCGGCGCGATGCCCATGGAGCAGTGGTACATCAACGTGCTCAACGAGTCGTCGCCGGACGCGCCCATGGCGTTCGACGCCGTACGCACCCCCGAGGGCGACCCGATCGCCTTCGCCTCGGGCTCCGCCTGGGCGGTGCCGCGCGGCAGTGAGAACCCGGCGGCCGCCTGCCGGTTCGCGCGCCTCATGACGGAGACGGACGCGTGGGTCGCGGCCGCCCAGGCGCGCGCGGACGCGCGCGCCCAGGACGACCTCGTGTTCACGGGCGTCCTCACCGGCAACGAGGAGGCCGACCAGCAGATCCGCGAGGAGCTCGTGCCCGACGACGCCCCGCAGCCGTGGCAGGACGCGATCGACGCGATGTACGAGGCGAACGACGCGACGTTCGCGCTGCCCGCGAACCCGGCGGACAACGAGTTCGAGACGGCCTGGCAGGACGGGGTGAACCGCGTCCTCAACGGACAGCAGGAGCCGGCCGAGGCGATGGCCCAGGCCCAGGAGGAGGCGCAGAAGGCCCTCGACGACGCGTGGGCCCAGTGGGACGAGGAGGAGTGACGTGGCGGCCGCCGACGTCGCCCCCGCCCCGCCCGGTCCACCCGCCGCGCGACGGGACGCACCACCGGGACCGGACGAGCGTCGTCGACCACGGCTGACCCCGAGCGCACGGCGCGAGCGCAACGCCGCGCTGCGGTTCATCAGCCCGTGGATCATCGGGTTCGTCGTGTTCACGGCCTGGCCGATCGTCTACAGCGCGTACCTGTCCTTCACCGACTACGACGTCATCAACGACCCGACGTTCGTCGGCCTCGAGAACTACCGGGAGATGACGCAGGACCCCAAGGTCGCTCTCTCGCTGTGGAACACGCTCGTGTACACGGTCGTGCAGGTGCCGCTCTACACGGTCGTCGCGCTCGCGCTCGCCCTGCTGCTCAACCAGGCAGGGCGTTCGGCCGGGTTCTTCCGCACCGCGTTCTTCATCCCCAAGATGACCCCGCCGGTGGCCGTGGGCGTGCTGCTGCTGCTCCTGTTCAACGGGCAGTACGGGATCGTCAACGAGGTGCTGTCGTGGTTCGGCATCCAGGGTCCGTCGTGGACCACCGACCAGGACTGGATCAAGCCCGGGCTCGTGCTGATCAGCCTGTGGACCGTGGGCGCGGCGGTGATCATCCTGCTCGCCGCGCTGCGCAACGTCCCGAACGACCTGTACGACGCCGCCCGGGTGGACGGCGCGGGGTTCTGGCGCCGGACGCGCGCCGTGACGGTCCCCATGATCAGCGGCGCGATCTTCTTCGTCGTCGTGGTCAACACGATCGCCGGGTTCCAGATGTTCACCGAGGCGTACTCGGCCTACTTCGGGGCGGGCAACTCCACCTACAGCAACGACGCCGCCCTGTTCTACGTCATCTACCTCTTCCAGGAGGGGTTCCAGGAGCTCCACATGGGGTACGCCTCGGCGCTCGCGTGGCTGCTGTTCGTGGTCATCATGCTCGTGACGCTCGTCCAGCTCGTCGTGTCACGGCGCCTCGTCTACTACGAGGGGGAACAGCGATGACCACGGCCCCGTCCTTCCCCCGCCCCGCGGTGAGCGGGCTCGGCGCGGCTCCCGACCCGGCGTCGGGCACGCCCGACGCGGTCGGCCCTCCCCCGCCCCCGGGCCGGTCCTCGACGGGCCGCAGCCCGCGTCGGCGGGTCGCGCGCCTCGTCGTGCTCGTGGCGCTCGTCCTCGCGACGGTCGCGTTCGTCTACCCGCTGCTGTGGCTCCTGTCGGCGTCGTTCAAGCCGCGAGCCGAGGTGTTCGACAACCGGCTGATCCCGCGCACGTTCACGCTCGACAACTACGTGACCGTATGGCAGGAGGCGCCGCTCGCCCTCTGGCTCGGGAACACCGTCGTCGTCACGGTGCTCGCCGCAGGCCTCGTGACGCTCTCGAGCGCGCTGGTGGCCTGGGGGTTCGCCTACTTCCGCTTCCGCGGCCGGGGCCCGCTGTTCGGGCTCGTGCTCGCGACGATGATGCTGCCCGGCGCGGTGACGATGATCCCGACGTTCCTCATCTGGAACCAGCTGGGCTTCGTCGGCACGAACGTTCCCCTGTGGGCGGGGAACCTGTTCGGCAGCGCGTTCTACATCTTCCTGCTGCGCCAGTTCTTCCTCGGGCTGCCGCGCGAGCCGTTCGAGGCGGCCCGGCTCGACGGCGCGAACAACTGGCAGATGTTCTGGCGCATCGCCGTGCCGCTGTGCCGACCGGCGCTCGTCCTCACGTTCCTCTTCGAGGCCCAGGCCTCGTGGACCGACCTCATGCGACCCCTCATCTACCTGCAGGACTCGTCCACCTTCACGATCCCCCGCGGCCTCAAGGCGCTCATCGACCAGTTCGGCCCGGGCGGCGAGTCGCAGTGGGAGATCGTCGTGACCGCCTCGGTCATCACGACCCTCCCCATGATCCTGCTCTTCTTCCTCGGCCAGCGGCACTTCGTCGAAGGCGTCGCCACGACGGGGAGCAAGGGCTGACCCGGGGCGCCTGCGACGCACCGACGCCACGGACCACCACACGGAAGGACGGCAGCACCATGCGAGCACTGACCTGGCAGGGACGCGAGAAGGTGAGCGTCGAGGACGTGGCCGACCCGCGGCTCGAGCAGCCGACCGACGCGATCGTCCGCGTCACGTCGACCGCGATCTGCGGCTCCGACCTGCACCTGTACGGGGTGCTCGGCATGTACCTGGACGCGGGCGACGTGCTCGGGCACGAGGCGATGGGGGTGGTCGAGGAGGTGGGTGCCGAGGCGGGCGACCTGAAGATCGGCGACCGCGTCGTCGTGCCCTTCAACATCGCCTGCGGGCGTTGCTGGATGTGCGAGCGCGGACTGCAGACCCAGTGCGAGACGACGCAGGTGCGGGCGCAGGACAAGGGCGCCGCGCTCTTCGGGTACACCAAGCTCTACGGCCAGGTCCCGGGCGGGCAGGCGCAGTACCTGCGCGTCCCGCAGGCCCAGTACGGGCCCCTGGTCGTGCCCGACGACGGCACCCCGGACGAGCAGTACCTCTATCTCTCCGACGTGCTGCCCACGTCCTGGCAGGCCGTCGAGTACGCCGACGTCCCCGAGGGCGGGAGCGTCGTCGTGCTGGGCCTCGGCCCGATCGGGCAGATGACCGCCCGCGTCGCGCTGCACCGCGGCGCCGGGCTGGTGGTCGCCGTCGACCCGGTCCCGGAGCGGCGCGCGATGGCGGACCGCCACGGGGTGCGCACGATCGACCCGGGCGCGGTGGGCGACCTCGCGTCGGCCGTGCGCGACCTCACCGGCGGGCGCGGCCCGGACTCGGTGATCGACGCCGTCGGGATGGAGGCGCACGGCTCCCCCGTCGCCGAGGCGACGCAGAAGGTGGTGGGGATGCTGCCCGACGCCGTGGCCGCTCCGCTCACCGAGCGCGCCGGGACGGACCGGCTGGCCGCGCTGCTCACGGCGTTCGACCTGGTGCGCCGCGGCGGCACCGTGTCGCTCTCGGGCGTCTACGGCGGGGCGAAGGACCCCCTGCCGATGATGCAGCTGTTCGACAAGCAGGTGACGGTGCGCATGGGGCAGGCGAACGTCCGCCGCTGGACCGACACCCTGTTGCCGCTCGTCCAGGACCCGACCGACCCCCTCGGGGTGCTCGACCTGCGCACGCACCGCGTCCCGCTCGAGCAGGCGCCCGACGCGTACCGCACGTTCCAGCGCAAGGAGGACGGCTGCATCAAGGTCGTGCTCGACCCGTGGGCCTGACGACGGTCGACGCCGTCGTCGTGGGGGCCGGGCCGAACGGCCTCGTCGCCGCGAACGCGCTCGTCGACGCGGGGTGGGACGTGCTCGTCCTGGAGGCGCAGGAGACGTACGGCGGGGCCGTCCGGTCGGCCGAGGTCGCGGCGCCCGGCTTCTCCACGGACCTGTTCAGCGCGTTCTACCCGCTCGCGGCCGGGTCGCCCGTGATCCGGGGCCTGCACCTCGAGGACCACGGCCTGTCCTGGTCGCGCGCGCCGTCCGTGCTCGCGCACGTGCTCGACGACGGACGCGCGGCCGTCCTGCACGCGCGGCCCGAGGACACCGCGGCCGGGCTCGAGGACTTCGGCGCCGGGGACGGGGACGCGTGGCTCGAGCTCGTCGCAGGGTGGGACCGCGTGCGCGACCCGCTCCTCGACGCGCTCTTCAGCCCGCTCCCCGCCGCCGGCCCGGTGCTGCGCGTCCTACGCAGCCTGGGAGCCGCGGGCGCGCTCGACCTCGCGCGCCTCGCGGTGCTGCCCGTGCGTCGGCTTGCCGACGAGTCGTTCCGCGGAGAGGGGGGAGGTCTGCTGCTCACGGGCAACGCGATGCACGCCGACGTCCCGCCCGACGCGGCCGGTAGCGGGGTGTTCGGCTGGCTGCTCGCGATGCTGGGCCAGGACGTGGGCTTCCCCGTCCCGACGGGCGGCGCCAGGCGGCTCCCGGACGCGCTCGTCGCCCGGCTGCGCGCCCGCGGGGGTGACGTCGTCACCGGCGCGCGCGTGGACCAGGTGCACGTGGTGCGGGGCCGTGCCGTCGGGGTGAGCACCGCGCAGGGCCACCACGTGCGGGCGCGCCGCGCCGTGCTCGCCGACGTCAGCGCGCCCGCGCTGTACCGCGACCTCGTCGGGACCGACCACCTGCCGCCGCGGATGGTCCGCGACCTCGACCGGTTCCAGTGGGACCACCCGACGGTCAAGGTGAGCTGGGCGCTCGACCGGCCGATCCCCTGGACGGCGCCCGGCGCGCACGGCGCGGGCACCGTCCACCTCGGCGTCGACCGTGCGGGCTTCGTGGACGTCGCGGCCGCGCTCTCGAAGGGCGACGTGCCCGACCGGCCGTTCCTCGTGCTGGGGCAGATGACGACGTCCGACGCGTCGCGCTCCCCCGCAGGCACCGAGTCTGCCTGGGCCTACACGCACGTGCCGCACGGCACGCGGTGGACGGACGACGTCGTGACCGAGGAGGTGCGGCGCATGGAGGCAACCGTGGAGCGCGTCGCGCCCGGGTTCGGCGACACCGTGGTGGGCCGGTTCGTCCAGACCCCTGCGGACCTCGAGTCCGCCGACGCGAACCTCGCCGGGGGGGCGATCAACGGCGGGACGTCGGCAGTGCACCAGGAGCTGTTCTTCCGCCCGACGCCCGGGCTCGGTCGGCCCGAGACACCGATCGACGGTCTCTACCTCGCGAGCGCGTCGGCGCACCCGGGCGGCGGCGTGCACGGCGCGTGCGGGTGGAACGCAGCGCGTGCGGCGCTCGGTGCCGCCGGGCCGAGCAGGGCGCTGCGCCGCGCGCTCGTGCGCACCGCGTGGGCGCGGCTCCTGCGCGACCCGGCCGGGTGAGCGAGGATCATTGTCGACCACGAGGACACAGGAGCGAAGGACCGTCATGACGATCGCCGACCACGACGCCTACATCGCCGCGGCGCCCGAGCCCTTCCAGCCCGCACTGCGACGGCTGCGCACGCTGCTGGCCCGCACGCTCCCGGAGGCGGACGAGATCGTCGCCTACGACATGCCGGGGTTCAGCATCGGCGGCACGGTCGTCGCGAGCTATGCGGCGTTCAGCAGGCAGTGCGGGCTGTACCTCCGTCCGGGCGCCGTCGCCGAGCACGCCGAGGAGATCGCGGCGGCCGGTCTCAAGGCGACCAAGACCGGCATCACCTTCTCGCCGCGCAGGCCGATCCCGGACGACCTCGTCGAACGGCTCGCCCGGGCGTCGCGGGAGGACGCCGGGGTCTGACGGCTCCCGGCGCGCCCTACGGGGCTTGGCGCTCCGCGAGGAACGCGAGCCGGCGGAGCGTCTCGACGTTCCGTGGGCCGATGACGGCGCTGCGCACGGGCCGCGGCACCAGCGTCCCGGGACCCTTCTCGGCGTCCTCGGTGATCCGCACCGTGCAGCCGCCCCCCGTGACCGCCGGAGCCACCTCGATCCGCACCCGCGCCTCCCCGGCGGGCCAGCCCCTCGCCTGCAGGTCGATGCCGCGGACGGGATCCCAGTCCCGGACAACGGTCTCGTCGTCGAGCAGCGCAGGCCACAGACCGACCGAGTGCAAGATCCTCGAGCCGGGAGCCGGCCACGCCGGGTCGACGGCGCGGATGCGCGCCGTCCCCACCACCCAGGTCGAGTAGGACCAGCCGTCCGCGAGCACACCCAGCACTGCGTCCGGGGAGCATCGCACGGCGCGCGTGACGGAGACCATGACCCGAAGGTAGTCGCGAGCCCGGCACTGGCAACTCCTCACGAGGAACCGCCGAGTACGCGCGTGCGCGGACGCGGTGAGCAGTGCCGCCCGACCACGGCGACGCGCTGGGACCGACGCGCGCTCAGGTCCCGTCGTCGCCCGCGTCGAAGGCCTCTCGGTAGAGGCGACCCGCCTCGTCGACGACCGCAGGATCGATGGACGCGGCGGGCGAGACGTCGACGAGGAGCGGCTCGCAGTCCGGGCCGCGTCCTGCGAGCTCGCCGGTGAGCAGCCACGGGAAGCGGTCCGGCGTCATGAGGTGGGCGTACTGGCAGAGCTGGCGCGCGACCCAGTGCTCCACGGGCCGGTCCCACCACGGCTCGGGGTTCATCGGGTTGACGCTCAGACCGGGCAGGAGGCAACCGCTCTCGTGGTCCCGGCTCACCTGCGTGCGGTCCCGGTCCGGTCCCCCGCTGAACCGGACGTAGAGAGGCCGCACGACCGCGACGAGCTCGGTCACCTCGGCGAGGCTCCGCAGGCCGGGAAGTCCGTCGAGGGTGCTCGTGTCGTCGGGCATGGGACCTCCTGGTCAGCGTCGCTGCACGCCGGTCGGGCCCCTTCTCGACTCTCCATGACGGCGTCCGTCCCCGCCAGGCTACGAGGGCTCGGGGACGCCGGCATCCCAGGCCTGCGAGCGCCGCGCGACCGTGCGACGGTGGCAGGACCACGCCGACGCAGCGCGGCCCGAGCCCGGCACGAGCGCACCGAGGAGGCCACATGAGCGAGACCGACGAGCGCGGCTACGACCCCGCCGAGGACCCCGACGCCGACCCGCGATCCCTGAACCCCCGGGAGGGGAGCGAGGCGCAGGGGTCGACGACGGACTCCGGCGACACCGACGCCGAACCGGCGAACGTCAACCCGCGCAGTGGCGAGCAGGCGTCCGGGGACGGCGACGCCTGACCCTGCACGAGCCGCCAGGCCCGGGTGGGAGCACCACCCGGGCCTCGCGGCGTCCGCGCCCTCACGGCGGCGTCCGCGCCCTCACGCCGCAGCGGTCGCGTCCTCCTCGCGCCGCACGTCGGTCCTCAGCCCGAAGCGCAGGCCGAGATGGTCCATGGTGGGCGGGAGCGGGTCGTCGGCGAGGTAGCGCCCCCGGCCGACGGCGAGGTCGAGGCCCGCGAGCCGCGCGAGCGTGTGCGAGGCGAGGAGCAGCACGAGGTTGCGGCCCGGGCACGACACGGGGCCGCCGCTGAACGGGACGAGGCCCCAGTCGGCGTCGGCCCGGCCGTCGAGCCAGGCCTCCGGCGTGAACGCGTCGGCGAACTCCAGCCGTTCCGCATCCCGGTGGAAGTACGCGCTCAGCACGACGAACCCCGTGCCGGCAGGAAGGACCCGAGCGCCCCACCGGACGGGCTCGGTCGCGTCGCGCAGGATCGCGAGCGTCGTCGGCCACAGCCGGACGGACTCGAGCACGCACCCGCGTGCGTAGGGCAGCACGGCCGACCCACGCCCGGAGATCGCGCGCCCATCGAGGAGCTCGGTGAGGAGGCGGTCGCGCATTGCCGGGCGGGCAGACGCCACGGCGAGCGCCCGGAACGTCGCGGCGCCCGCGGCGTCGAACGCGAAGAGCCAGTGCGGGATCTGCCCGCGCACGGCGTCCGCGCCGCCCGCGTCGCGGCCCCGCGCGGCGAGCGTCCCCGGCTCGGCGACGGCCACGTGCTCGGCGATCCGGCGCTCGAGCGCCGCCCGCAGCCACGGGCGGCGCGGCCGGAACCACGACCAGTTCCCGTCGCGCCGCAGGGCGTCCAGCATCGCGACGAGTCGCTCGTCGTCCCGCGCCGAGCGCCCGAGGACGTCGGTCCGCACGAGACGCCACCACGCGGCGGCGAACGTTTCCCAGTCGAGGCGACCGGACGCCGCCACCGCGGCGGTGAGCCCACCCACCTCGCGCTCGAGGACCGCGACGAACGCCTGGCCGTCCGCGTGCACGGGCTCGCTCATGTCGAGCACCGCCTCGTTGAACGGTCGGCGCACGACACGCTGGTCGGACGACGAGACGAGGACGCCGTCGGGCTGGAAGTGGGCGAGAGCACCGCGCTTCTCCCACGACGCCGGGGTGAAGGGCTCCGGCGAGCCCACGAGGATCCGCTCCACGTGCTCCGGCCGGACGGCCAGGACGAGCTGTCGGCCGCCGACCTGCACCACGAGCGGCGCGCCGTCGTACCGGTCGCGCAGCCCGTCCAGGAGCTCGCGGGCGGTGCGGTCCACCTGTCGTCGTTCTGCCCAGGCGGTGACGCGGGGTCGTCGGACGATCGCGCCCTGGGCGACGAGCGGACCGAGCACGTCCCGCAGGACGCGCCCGGTCTCGCCCGCCGTCAGGTCGACCGGGGTGCTCGCCGTCATGCGGCCGGGTGCGCAGCGGCGCGCGGGACGGACGCGGCGGTCATGTCGGTCCTCCTCAGTCCTTGTGCAGGGCGTCCTTGACGGCGCCCTTGGCCTTGTCGAGCGTCGAGGGCTTGCCCGTGGTGCCGTGGAAGCGCTCGTCCGGCTGCGTGGGCGGGGGCATGGGGACACCGGCGGGCGGCTCGGCGACGTACGTGAACTCGCCCTTGCCGTCCGGCGTCGGGCCGCTCGCCCAGCGACCCTCCGACGCGTGCTCGCCGTCGGAGAAGTTGATGTACTGGTACGACACGCTGCGGTCCTCCTTCGAGAGCGGGAACGTGCTCGGCACGGGCAGCTCCTCGACGCCCTCGTCCCGCAGCTCCTGCGCCGCGGCGAGCCACTGGTTCTGGTGCATCGTGTCGCGGGCGAGGAGGAAGGAGAGCAGGTCGCGCACGCCCGCGTCATCGGTCATGTGGTAGAGCCGGGCGACCTGGAGCCGCCCCTGCATCTCGGCGTTGGCGTTCGCCGTGAAGTCGGCGAGCAGGTTGCCGCTCGCGGTGATGTAGCCCGCCGACCACGGGTTGCCGTTCGAGTCGACCGGGCGCGCGCCCGCCCCGGCGACGATCGCCTGCTGCGGGTCGGTGCCGCCGACGATCGCGGCCACGGTCGGGTCGTCCTGGACCGCGCCCTCGACGAGGCCGACCGGCGCCTTCTCGAGGAGCTGCGCGATCATCGTGGCGAGCATCTCGACGTGCCCGAACTCCTCGGCGCCGATGCCGTAGAGCAGGTCGCGGTACTTGCCGGGGATGTGGGCGTTCCACGACTGGAAGCCGTACTGCATCGCCACGGTGATCTCGCCGTACTGGCCGCCCAGCACCTCCTGGAGCTTGCGGGCGTACACGGCGTCCGGGCGGTCGGGCTTGGCCTGGTGCTGGAGCTCTTGACGGTGGAAGAACATGTTCTCTCCCTCGGGAGTTCGCCCTCCGGCGGCGTGCGCGGAGGACCACGGCACGCGCCTCGTTCTCGACGCGTCGAGCGTGACCCCAGACTCGGGCGGCGCCCGCCCGGTCGCATCTGGAGAGCCACCCCGGCGTCTCGTGGCGAGCCACCCCGAACCTGCCTACGGTCGTCCTGCGGCTTCGAGCAACGGGAGCGGCCACGAACGAGGAGCGCCCATGACCGACACCCGACACCGTCCCGGCACCGACGACACCGACGCCCCCGTCCTCCTGCGGTTCGCGCGCGGGCTCGAGGGCTCGACGGCGCTCGACGACCTCTCGAGCGCCGTCCGGGGCGTCGCGCTCGCCGTCGTCCCGTCGCACGGCCGGCTCCGCGAGGAGCTGCACGGGCGCTCGCTCGGCCACGCCCTGCACGCGACGCTCACGGACGTCCCCGTCGGCCTCTGGACGAGCGCCGCCGTGCTCGACCTCGTCGGCGGGGAGCGCAGCGCGCCCGCGGCGCAGCGGCTCGTGGGGCTCGGCGTCCTCGCGGTCCCGCCGACGGCGTTGACCGGGCTCGCGGACTACCTCGACGTCGACCGGCGTGCCCGGCGTGTCGGGGCGGTCCACGCGGCGCTCAACTCGGGGGTCGCGGCGCTCTACGGGGCCTCCTGGCTCCTGCGTCGAAACGGGCGGCGACGCTCCGGCATCGCCGTGTCGATGCTGGGCTACACCGTCGCGGGTGCCAGCGCCTACCTCGGAGGCCACCTGGCGCAGGCGCTGCGCGAGCCGCCGGCCGAGGTGGCGCTCGGCGACGACGACGCCCCGGACGTCCTGTGACCCGGCCCGGGCGTCCCCCGGCGGATCGGTCGGCGGCCCTCGTCACGGGTGCCACGAGCGGCATAGGACGCGCGCTCGCCACCGAGCTCGCGCGGCGCGGGCACGACGTCCTCGTCGTGGCGGACCGCGGCGTCGACGACGTCGTGCACGAGCTGGCGGCCGACGGCGGGGCGCACGAAGGGCTCACGGCCGACCTCGCGACGCCTCGGGGCGTCGAGGCGACCGCCCGCCGGGCACGGGACCTGGGGGTGACGACCGTCGCCCTCAACGCGGGTGTCGGTGTCCACGGCGCCCTGACCCGCACGCCGCTGCAGGACCAGCTCCGGCTCGTCGACCTCGACGTACGCTCGGTGGTGCACCTGGCCCACCTCCTCCTGCCGGACCTGCTGGCCGAGGGTCGGGGCCGCGTGCTCGTCACGTCCTCGGTCGCCGGCGAGATGCCCGCCCCCCACTTCGCGACGTACGCCGCGTCCAAGGCGTTCCTGCGCTCGTTCGCGTGGTCGCTGCGCGGCGAGCTCGCCGGCACCGGGGTGACCGTGACGGCGCTGCTCCCCGGCCCGACCCGCACGCCGTTCTTCCGAGAGGCTGGGATGGAGCGCACGCACGTCGGCCGCCTGCCCAAGCCGAGCGCCCGAACCGTCGCGCGGCACACGGTCGACGCCCTCGAGGCAGGACGTCCCGAGGTCGTGACGGGCATCGCGGGCAAGGCCATGCTCGCGATCGCGCGTGTGCTGCCCCAGCCCGCGCGCGCCGCGTTCCACGGGTGGTTCTACGCGCCGGTCCCGGACTCGCTGGCCGTGCCGCGCCCGGCACCACCGGCCTCGAGCGCCTCCTCGCCGCTGCGGTAACCGTTCACCTTGTGCGTGCCGTCGCACCACGGCGGGATCGCCGTGCCGCCGCACCGGCACAGCGCGACCGTGGCCCGGTAGCGCTCGATCTCGCGGCCCGCGTCGTCGACGAGGCGCGCCGGCCCGCGCACGAGCAACGGTCCGTCCGGGCACGCCGTGACGGTGACCTCGTCGCCGCGCGTCTCCCGGGGCGGGACCGTGCTTTCCGGGCCGGTCACCGGGCGTCTCCCCCGCACGCACGACGCAGCTCCCGCGTCGAGTGCGCGGCGCGCCGCAGGCGCGTGCCGCCGTACGGCACGCCGCCGCGCAACCGCCATCCCAGCGCGACCCACACGCACAGCGCGCGCTCCACGACCCACACCGGCGCCCAGATGGCCGCGGTCGTCGGGAACACCGCAGCTCCCCCGGCCCGGCGACGCCCGGCCTCGGCGAGCCCGACCACGGCGAGCAGCAGCGCGGCGACCGCGCCGCCCCACGCCGCCCGCGCCGGGCCGCGCGCCCGGGCCACCCCCACCAGGCACGAGAGCAGCACGGGCGCGAGCGTGAGCTCGACGGCGAGCCGCGCCGGCTGCGCGAAGGAGTCGTAGGCCTGGCGCACGCGCTGCTCGACGAACCGGTGCACGTCCGGCGGCCGCCGCGGGACGACGAGATCGGTGCGGTGGAGCACGGACCCGCCGCGCGCCGGGACCGTCCGCTCGAGCTCGAGGTTCTCGAACAGCACCCGCGGGTCGTAGCCCGCGGGGCCCAGGGCGTCCCGCCGCAGCACCACCGTGCCCGCGTAGTCGTGGCCGAGCGCGCGGTTCACGAGCGTGCGCGCCGTGTCCCAGCGGGCGTGCCAGGGCGCCGGGTCGAGCACGTTCTGCGGGACGACGGCGTCCGCGTCGTCGAGCGCGGCGAGCGCCCGTCCGAGGGTCGGGACGTCCCACCGCACGTCGTCGTCGGCGATCACAACACGGCGCTCGGTGGTGGCGGCGAGCGCCGCGAGCACCCCGACGACCTTGCCGTTGTGCCCCGGTGGCGGCGGGGTGACACGCACCGTCCGCGCGACGTCTCCCCACGCCTCGACGTGCCGGGCCGCGACGGGTTCTGGGGAGCCGTCGGCGACGACGACGGCGAGGTGGGCGGAGAGGGCGCACAGGTAGGAGGCGAGCTCGGGCGTGCCCCGCTCGTCGACCCGCTCGCGTCGCAGGGGCAGCACGTACACGACGTCATCCACGCGGCTGCTCGAGCTCCTCGAGGTCCCGCGACGCGCCGGATGCCTGGTCGCCGGCGGAACCGAGCGGGACCCGCAGCGCGGACTCTCCCCGCTGCCAGCGCTCGAGCGCGTACGCGGCGACGTCCCCCTCGACCGCGAGGCATGCGGCGGCGCCCATGAGGACGTCGTCGCGCAGCGCGGGCTCTTGCTCGACGAGGCGACCGGCGAGGTCGCGTGCGGCGATCTGCTCGTGGACGGCGTCGGCCTCGACGTGCTCGTCGAAGTACCACGTGGTGCCCTCGTCGTGGCCGAGCCGGCGGAACCCGTTGCCGTAGAGCCGGCTCGGGACGGACGACGTCATCTCGAAGGCCGCGAGATGGCCGACGATCGCGCCGCGCAGGCGTCGGTGGAGCCCGAACAGGGACATCGTGTTGAGGGCGGCGAGCACGACCGCGGGCACGGCGTCGACGTAGCGGCCGTACGTGTCGTCGAGCCCGACCCCGCGCATGGACCGGGCGAACAGCTCGGCGTGCATCCGTCCGGGGCGCCCGCCACCGTACTCGTCCGCCTGGATCTCCACGAGCGCCGCCTTGGGGGCTCCCGCGAGCCGCGGGACGGCCCACGTGTGCGGGTCGGCCTCCTTGAGCTGGTACAGGGACTTGAGCACGAGCAGCTCGCGCGCCTGCTCCGCGTCGGCCCGCTTGGCGACGTAGCGGGAGAGGCTCGGGCCGTCGTCGGCCGCGGCGAGGTCGAAGAGCCGCCGGGCGACACCGGCCGCATCGGTCTCGTGGCACACCGGCCGTCCCGCGCGCTCGCGCACCGCGGCCTCGAACGGGCGCTCGAGCAGGGCACGGACGGCCAGCAGCGAGGGCTCCCACTCCCAGTCGTCGCCGACGCCCTCGATACCGCGGTAGTGCAGCTCGTAGAGCAGCGTGAGCGCGAGCTGGAGGTCCTCGTCCCGCAGGAGGGCCGCACCCTGCGTGCGGGGCGCGGTCGCCGCTGCCTCGCGGACGGGCCGCACGCGCTCGTCGGCGTCCCCCGCCGTTGGCCCGGACGTGAGCGTCGCGACGAGGGCGGCGCTCACGGGACCGCGCGGCGTGGGCAGCGGGAGACGGCCCGAGACCGGGGGTACCCCGTCGTCGGGGAGGCGTCGCTCGGCGGGCACGGCGGTGGACGTCATCGGCACTCCTGGGACTCGCGCTGCACGGCGCCCCTGCTGGACGCCACCGCCATGCTCGCCAGGGACCGCCCGACTCGCGAGCCGACCGGCTCGCGAGCCGAGCCGCTGCGAGGCGCGGCCCGTGCGCCTCAGCCCTGCGGGGACGTCGCCGACGTGCCGTGCTGCGTGAGCTCCGCGAGGAAGCGGTGGCACTGCTGCGCACGCTCGGAGTCCTCCGCCATGACCTTCTCGAAGAACGTGGCGATCTCCTCCTTGCCCGCGTTGCGGGCGTCGCGGACGTACTGGCCGTAGTCGTGCCCGGCCTTGAGCGAGTGGTACTGCACCGAGATGAGGTCGAACGTGACGTCGTCGAACCCGGTCTCTCCTGTGGCCATGATCTGCTCCTCCGACGCACCGCCGTCGGTGCGTGGTCGTGTGCCGAGGCGCCCCCGGCGCGTGCGACGGCCACCTGCTGGACCACGTCCACCGTCGCAAGCCCCGCGCCGCTCGCAACCCGGAACCGCGCGATGGCCGGCCGTTCGGCTCACGTCGAGCGCCCGCACGTTCGTCGGGTTGTGAGTGGGAGCGAGCGCCCTACGGTGAGGATCAGGTCCAGCAAGAGGCCGTCACCGGTGGCGCACGGCCCCGTTGCGGTCCGTGCTCCGCCGTCAGTGCCAGCGCCCCGTCACGGGCGGGCCGGCGACAGGAGTCCACCATGAGCGACACGCAGGTTCCCTACGGCACCGGACCGGGTTCGCCCGGGTCCACGACGCCGGACGACGGCGGGGGCACGTCGGGCAAGCACACGACCGGGGTCAAGGACCGGGTCGGCGACGCGGCGTCGCACGCGGGCGACGCGGGCCGTGAGGTCGCGGGCGACGCGAAGGAGAAGGCGCGCGACGTCGCGCACGAGGCGAAGGACCAGGCACGCGGTCTGGTCGACCAGGCTCGGGGCGGCCTGAGCTCGCAGGCCGGGACGCAGCAGCAGCGCCTGGCCGAGGGCCTGCGCCACCTGGGCGACGAGCTCAAGCAGATGGCAGGCGGCACGCAGGACCCGGGCTACGCGAGCGACCTGGTGCAGCGCGCCGGTGACGCCACCGGACAGGTGGCGCAGTGGTTCGAGGACCGGGAGCCCGCGTCCGTGCTGCGAGAGGTCGAGGACTTCGCGCGCCGCCGCCCCGGCATGTTCATCGCGATCGCAGCCGGTGCCGGACTGATCGTCGGCCGCCTCCTGCGCGGTGCGAAGGACGCAGGATCCGACAGCGACTCCGGCGGTACCGCCTCGACGGACCACAGCACCGCGGGCTACGGGACCACGGGCTACGAGTCCGCGGGCTACACCACCACCGGGGGCGTCGGGACCGGCTATCCGGCCGGTACCGGCGCGGCCGCCGGCGTCACGGGGTCGACGGGCGGCGTGGCGAGCGGGGACCCGCTCGCCGGGCGGACGGGCGCCTACACCGCGGACGACCCGCTCGCGGACGACGCCGGCACGGCGTACTCCACGGGTCGCACGACGCCGCCGTCCTTCCCGCCGCCCGCCACCTCCGGCGGCACGGGTTCGAGCACCCTCGGGGGTGAGGCCGATGTCGAGCGCACCTGACCCGTTCGCCGCGGCGAACACGTCGCGGCACTCCGCCACGACCCGGCCGGACCTCGGCACGGGCGCGGTGCCGGGCGGGGACCCGGTCCGTCCGCCCGAGCAGCAGAGCGTCGGCGATCTCGTCGCCGAGGTGAGCCGCGACCTGTCCACGCTGATGCGGCAGGAGGTGGAGCTCGCCAAGGCCGAGGCCAAGCAGTCGGCGCAGCGTGCCGGGAAGGGCGCCGGCATGCTCGCCGGGGCGGGCGTCGCCGGACACTTCGTCCTGCTGTTCCTGTCCATCGCCCTGTGGTGGGCGCTCGGCGCCGTCATGGGGCGTGGCTGGTCGGCGCTCGTCGTCGCGGTCCTGTGGGCCGTGATCGCGGCGGTGCTCGCCGCGGTCGGCCGCAAGCAGCTGAAGACCGTCGAGGGCATGCCCGAGACGGCCGACACGATCAAGAAGATCCCGAATGCCGTCCGAGGACACGAGGAGAAGAACTCATGAGCACGAGCGATCCCGAGGAGATCCGCGCCGACATCGAGCGCACGCGGACCGAGCTCAGCCGCGACGTCGACGCGCTCGGCGACAAGGTGAGCCCCAGCAACGTGGCGCGGCGCCAGGTGGACCGTGTGAAGTCGGGCGTCGGCTCCGTGAAGGACCGGGTCATGGGCAGCGCCCACGACACGGCGGGCTCCGCGCGCGACACGACGCACGACCTGACCGACCGGGGCCGCGACGCGGCGTCGTCGGTCGCGGACTCGGCCCGGGGTGCCGCGTCGTCGGTCGCCGACACCGCGCGCTCCGCGCCCCGCGCGGTCAAGGAGCAGACGCAGGGCAACCCGCTCGCCGTGGGCCTCGTGGCCTTCGGCCTCGGCCTCGTCGTCGCGTCGCTCGTCCCGGCGAGCCGCACGGAGCAGCGCGCCGCCGGGGCCGTGAAGGAGAAGGCCGCACCGCTCGTCGACGACGTGAAGGCGACCGCCACCGAAGTGGTCGAGGACCTCAAGGAGCCGGCGAAGGAGAGCGCCCAGGCTGTCGCCGACTCCGCCAAGGGCGCCGCGCAGTCCGTCGGGCAGCACGGCAAGGAGGCTGCGGGCGACGTCCGCGACCAGGTCAAGGAGGGCTGAGGCCCGACCGCACGAGGGCCCGGGTAGCGTGGGAACGTCACCCGGGCCCTCGCCTGCGTCGGCCTCGTCTGCGTCGCCCTCGACTGCGTCGGCACCGGGTGAGGCGGCGTCGGACGTCCGCCTCACCCGGTGCGTGTCAGGAGTGCGTCAGCCGCACGACAGGGCGTCGTACTCGGCCGTGACCGTGGCCGTCCCCCCTTCGGCATCCGTCGCGGAGACGCTGGTCGCGCCGGCTTCGAGAGCGTCGGCCCGCGCGTTGAACGACTGGTAGGCGTTGCTGCCCGGTGCCACGTCCTCGAACGTCCTGCTGCCGAAGGGCGTCTCGATCGTGATCGTGAGCGGGACGTCCTCGTCGTTCAGCGCCCGCACCGCGAGGTAGGCGTTGCCGGCGAGGCAGCGCGGCTGCGCCGTCACCGTGACCGTCGGTCCGCTCCCGCCGGCCGGGAGGCCGGTGAGGTACTCGAACCCGGTCGTCGCGAAGTCCTCGCCGTCCGGGGCCACGTCGTACTCCAGCACGTAGTACGCGACGCCGGCCTCCTGCGCGGCGGCGAGGATCTCCTGCAGCGGCACGTCGCCGTCACCGAGGTTGGTGAACGTCGGACGACCGCCGGCGTTGAGACCGGTGGCGTCCTTGACGTGCAGCAGCGCGATCCGGTCGCCGTACTCCTCGATGAGCGCCGGGACGTCGACACCCGCGTGCGCCGCCCACGCCACGTCGAGCTGGAACGTCACGTACTCGGGGTTCGTCTCGCGGACCAGGATCTCCCAGGCCGAGAGGGTCTCCCCCTCGTGCTCGTACGTCGTCCGGAACTCGCCGTCGTGGTTGTGACCGAAGAACTTCTCCAGCCCCGCCTCCACGGTCCGCTCACCGAGCCGGTTCATCGCCTCGGCAGTGGCCAGCGTGTTCTCGTAGGTGCCGATCCCCGGTGCGGGGAAGCCACCCGAGCCCACGTACTCCTGGCCCAGCGTCGTGACGAAGTCCAGCGTGTCGTCGAACGTGCCCTCGTCCACGTCGTAGTGGGACGACTTCACGCTCAGACCGTACGAGTCGACCAGCGCACGGAACTCCTCGGCCGTGTAGCCCTCGAAGTTCCCGCCGAACGGCTCGATGTTCTCGAACCCGATCTCCGAGAGCCGCTCGAGCACGGCCGGGAGGCCGACTTCGTCGACCCACGGGATGAGCGAGAACATCTGGATCGAGACCTGGTCCACCGGGACGGTGACCGGCTCGACCGGGCCGTCGCCGACGGCGAAGGTGAGCTGGTCGACGTCGACGCCGCCGGTGCTCGTGACCACGATCGAACCCGAGCCCTCCGGCACGCTGGTGAGCGTCTGGGCGACGTCCTGCCAGTTTGCGTCGGTGAACTCGAAGTCGGCGAGCGGCTCGGTAGCCTCGGCGCCCTCGGCCGTCCAGCCGAGGGAGAGCGTGCCCTCGCCCCTGCCGCGGACGGTGATGTCGGTGACGGCGTCACCGGTCGGGGCGTGCTGCAGGGCGATCGGGAAGTAGCTGAACGAGTCGCCCTCGTCGAGCGAGGTCACGTAGGACCCCGCCTCGGCACCTGCGTCGTCCACGACCTCGATGCCCTCGGCCGCGTCGTACCACTCGGCCTGCTGCACCGACGGCTTGAGGATGTGCGTGGCCTCCCCGCGCGTGGCGGGAACCTCGCCCTGCGCCTGGTCGGTGTACGTCACGACGAGGGTGCCGAAGATCTTCTCGCCCTCGCCGTGCTCGACCGCGTCCGCACTCGTCTGGATGGTGAACCCGCACCCGGCCTCGGTGTCCGCCGCCCGTCCGCTCACCTCGGGGTGCGCGTGGGTGTTGTGCCCGAGCCCGAACGTGTACTGGATGTCGCGGCACACCGGGTCGTTGCCGTCCTCGGCGTCCTCCACCGAGACGGTGTACGGGACGGCGTCGCCCCAGTCGAAGATGGCGCCGTCCGGCTGGTCGAGCGTGATCACCGGAGCGGTGTTGCCGACGGTGATCTGCTGGATCGCGAGGCCGAAGTTGCCCTCGGGGTCGGTGACGCGCAGCTGCACGTTGAACTGACCAAGGTCGGCGAACGTGTGCGTGACCGTCACGCCGTCGGCGTCGTACTCACCGTCGGAGTCGAAGTCCCACTCGTAGACGAGCTCGTCGCTCGGGGTCTCGGCGTCGGTGGTCTCCGAGGCGTCGAACGTGACCTCGAGCGGCGCGGTGCTGCCCGAGACCGGGTCGGCGGAGATGAACGCCCGCGGGGTCTTGTTGTCCGACCCGTAGGTGATCTTGTACAGGCCCGCGTCGGCGTTCTGACGGAAGAAGCCGTCGCCGTACTCGAGCACGTAGAGGGCGCCGTCAGGACCGAACTCCATGTCCATGACGTTGTCCCAGATCGGCTGGTCGACCGTCTCGAGGTGGTCGTTGGGCAGGAAGTCCTCGACCTGGGTGACGACACCGTCGGAGGAGAGCTCGTCCAGCGTGAACGCCGCCACGTAGTCCTGCGAGAACTCCGCCATGAGCGGGTGGCCGTCCCAGTACTCCGGGAACTTGACGTCCGACTCGAGGGCCTCGTCGTAGCGGTAGATCGGGCCGCCCATCGGGGCCTGACCGCCACCGCCCCACTCCGTCAACGGGTCGAGCAGCTCCGGCTGGTCGCCGGGGTTGTCGCCGTAGTAGACCTGCGGTGCGGTGACCGGCGGGACCTGGTCGAGGCCCGTGTTCCACGTCGAGCTGTTCTCGGGTCCGGCCTCGCAGTCGAAGAACTGCGCCCCGGGCGTCCCGGTCGCGAAGTCCCACTCGTTGTAGGCCGCGTTCGGGCCGTGGCAGTACGGCCAACCGCCGTTCATGGGCTCGGTCGTGAGCTGCCACTCGACGTAGCCCATCGGGCCGCGGTCGGGCTGCGCGGCGCCGGCGTCCGGGCCGTAGTCGGCCCAGACCAGAGCGCCCGACTCGAGGTCGTAGTCGATCCGGAACGGGTTGCGCAGACCCATCACGTAGATCTCCTCGCGCACCAGGTCCGGCTGCTCTGCGCCGTCGAAGAGGTTGCCCGCGGGGATCGTGTACGTGCTGTCCGGCCCCACCTCGGTGTCGGCCGCGAGGTCCTCGATCGGGTCGATCCGCAGGATCTTGCCGCGCAGGTCGTTGGTGCTGCCGGCGCCGCGACGGGAGTCGAAGCCGGGGTTCATGCCGGGCGCGTTGTTGATCGGCGTGTAGCCGTTGGCGCCCGGGGTGCTGGCGGGGGTGTTGTCACCCGTCGAGAGGTACAGGTTGCCCTCGGCGTCCCACGCCATGTCCGCACCCACGTGGCAGCACTGGCCGCGCTGGGCGTCGACCTTGATGATCTCGCGCTCGCTGGCGAGGTCGAGCGTGCCGGCCTCCGGGTCGAAGGTGAACCGGGAGAGCTGGTTGTAGCCCAGCCACTGGTCCCAGTAGCTCTCGTCCTCGCCCGCGGGCAGCGAGTTGGGCGCGCTGCCCTGGGGGGTGGTCTCGGGGTACTCGACCCCGCCGGGCGACGTGCCCTCCATGACGCGGGGCGCGTAGACCAGGTAGACCCAGTTGTTCTCCTCGAAGTTCGGGTCGAGGGAGATGCCCTGCAGCCCGTCCTCGGAGTTCGCGTAGACGTCGAGCTCTGCGATCTGGGTGGTCCGCCCCGTCGTGGAGTCGGTGAGCCGCACGACGCCGTCGCGCGCGGTGTGCAGGATCCGCGAGTCGGGCAGCACGGCCAGGTCGATCGGCTCGCCCGTGTTCTTGCTGAGCAGGATCTTCTCGTAGCTGTTCCAGTCCTGGGCCTCCGCCGCCGCGGGCGGAGGGTCGACGACGTCGTCGCCGTGTCCGGGGTGAGCACTCGCCCCGCCGATGGTCAGTGGCACGAGTACCGCAGCGGACAGTGCCGCGGCAGCACCTCGGGTCAGCCGGCGGCGGCCCGTGGATGGTCTGTGCACAACGTCCTCCTTGACGCATATCGAGGAACCAGGAGCCCCCGTTCGGCAGCGCAGCGCCGGCACGCGATACCGCTCACTCGACGATCACCACCGATCGGTCGACCCCGGATGGGCTGCGGGCCCCGGTGACGAGGCCCTCGTGCGGCGAACGGCACCGTCGCCGGGCGTCGCACTGTTCCGACCATACGGTCGCCTTTCGGCGATGCCAAGTCATAAGTCGATTCCATCTTGCGACCATTGCTATGACGCTCGATCTGAAGTGGCGGGTCCCGAACGTGAGCGTCGCGCTCGGCGCCGCCGTTCACGTCGTCGCCAGCCCTTCGAGGTGGATCACCTTGCGGACGGTCATCTCGTCCAGCAGGTCAGGGCCGTATCCCGCTCCCCCGCCGCTGCCCCGTCGCGGGTCGGCCGACCCGCCGGGGGCGCCGCCGAACACCGCGTTGACCTTGACCGTCCCCACGTCGAGCACGTCCGCCGCGCGCAGCGCGTGGTCGAGCGACGGCGTGAGGACGGTCGCCGCGAGCCCGTAGGCCGACGCCGACGCACGGCGCAGCCCTTCGTCGAAGTCCGCGACGCGCACGACCGGGGCGACGGGCCCGAACGTCTCCTGGGTCAGCAGGTCCACGTCGTCCGGGCACCGGTCGAGCACGGTGGGCGCGTAGAACGACCCGGTCCGGTCGAGGCGTCGACCGCCCGTCACCACCGCGGCGCCCGCGACCACGGCACCGCGGACGTGCTCGTCGACGACGGCGAGCTGGTCCTCGTCGACGAGCGGGCCCATCGTCGTGGCGTCGTCGGCCGGGTCGCCCACGACGAGCTCCTCGGCGAGGCGCGCGAGCTCCGCGACGACGGCGTCCGCGACCTCCTCGACCACGTACGCGCGCTCCACCGCGGTGCAGAGCTGGCCGCCGTTGGTGAACGCGCCGGTCGCGATCTGCTGCGCGGCGAACGCCGGGTCCACGCCCGCGTCCACGACGAGCGGGTCCTTGCCGCCGTTCTCGAGCAGCGCCTTCGCGCCCCGCGCGCCCGCGACCGCCGCGATCCGGCGCCCGGCCGCCGTCGAGCCGACGTGCGCGACCAGGGCGACGTCGTCGTGCGCGACGAGGGCCTCACCGGTCGAGCCGTCGCCGCTCACGACGCGCAGCACGTCCGGCGGCAGCGCACCGGCGACGAGCTCCGCGAGGCGCACGCCGGGCGCGTCGCTGCGCTCCGACGGCTTGTGCACGACGACGTTGCCCGTGACGAGCGCCGCGGCGATCAGCCCGGCCGCGGCCGGGTAGGGGTCGTTCCAGGGCGTGACGACCGCGACGACGCCCCGCGGCTCGCGGCGCACGACGTCGAGCGCCGCCGGGTCGCCGGCCAGGACGCGCCCGGCACGGCCGAGCCCCGCGACCGCGGCCTCCTCGAGCAGCTCGGCGGCGACCTCCGCCGACGCGCGCGCCTCCCGCTCGAGCCTCCCCGTGGTGGTGCGCAGGAGCGCGCCGAGCTCGTCGGTGGCGTCGCGCACCACCCGCGCGGCGGCGCGCAGCGCGGCCGCGCGGTCCGACGGCGAGGTGGAGCGCCACGCCGGCCAGGCCGCCGCGGCGGCACGCACGGTGGCGTCGACCTCCGCGTCGTCGGTCTGGCGGGTCGTGGGGGCGGTGGACGTGGTCATGCGGACCTCCCGGGAATCACACGAAGAGATCTACCCATAGGTGCGGCGTCGGCGTGCGAGAAGCGCTTCTCCGGGTGAGGGTGAAGGCGGGTTGCAGCAGAGCCGACCCGCACGCGTCAGGCACCGGCCCGCTTTTCTCGGGGCCGTACCCGAGCCTGACCCGAACGAGGAAGGCTCGCAGCCCATGCGCGTCCTCGGCGTCAACGCCCTGTTCCACGACCCCTCCGCCGCGCTCGTCGTCGACGGCCGCGTCGTCGCCGCCGCGGAGGAGGAGCGCTTCTCCCGGCGCAAGCACGGGAAGCGCCCCGTGCCGTTCGCCGCGTGGGAGCTGCCCGAGAAGGCCATGGCCTGGTGTCTCGAGGAGGGCGGGCTGCGGCCGGAGGACCTCGACGCCGTCGCCTACTCGTTCGACCCGGCGCTGGCCAAGCCGGCCGAGGAGATGGGCCTGCCCGACCTGTGGGACTGGCTGCGCGTGCAGTACGCGGAGCGCGCCCCGCAGTTCCTCGCCGCCGCGCTGCCGGGGCTGTCCCCCGCGACGGTCCGGTTCGTCCCGCACGAGGTCGCGCACGCGGCGTCGGCCGCGCTCGCCTCGCCGTTCCCCGTCGCGAGCGTCCTCTCGCTCGACGGGCGCGGCGAGCGCTCGTCGCACCTCGCCGGCCGCTACGACCACGGCCGGCTCGAGGTCCTCGCGAGCCAGGAGCTGCCGCACTCGCTCGGCCTCGTCTACGAGTCGCTCACCGAGCACCTCGGCTTCCTGCGGTCGAGCGACGAGTACAAGGTCATGGCTCTCGCCTCGTACGGCGAGCCGCGCTTCCTCGACGACCTGCGCGAGGTCCTCTTCGCGACCGACGACGGCGGCTTCGTCGCCGAGGTCCCCGACTGGACCCGCTGGGCGCCGCCCCGCACCGACGACGGCACGTGGGGCACCGAGCACGGCGGCCTCGCCGAGCACGCCGACCTCGCGGCGTCGGTCCAGGCGCGGCTCGAGGAGGTGCTCGTCGACCTCGCCACGTGGCTGCACGGGCAGACCGGGGACCGGGTGCTGGCGATGGCGGGCGGGACGGCGCTCAACTGCGTCGCGAACTCGCGCATCTGGCGCGAGTCCCCGTTCGAGGAGGTGTGGGTCCAGCCCGCGGCGGGCGACTCGGGCACGGCGCTCGGGGCGGCGCTGCAGCTCGCGGCCGAGGCGGGCGACATGGTCGAGCCGATGGGCTCGGCGGCGCTCGGCCGGGCGTGGGACGACGACGCGCTCGCCCGCTGGCTGAGGGCGGCGAAGGTCCCGTTCACCACGCCCGACGACCTGCCCCGTGAGGTCGCCCGGATCCTCGCCGACGACGGCGTCGTGGCCTGGTTCGACGGCCGCGCGGAGTTCGGCCCGCGCGCGCTCGGCCATCGCTCGCTGCTCGCGCACCCCGGCCCCGTCGAGAACCTGGAGCGCCTCAACGACGTCAAGGGCCGCGAGCAGTTCCGTCCCGTCGCCCCGATGGTGCTCCTCGAGGACGCTGCTGAGATCTTCTCCGGCGGGCCGATCCCCAGCCCGTACATGCTCTTCGTCCACGACGTCGCGCCCGCGTGGCGCGAGCGCATCGCCGCCGTCGTGCACGTCGACGGGACCGCGCGCATCCAGACGGTCGACGACTCGACGCCGCGCCTGCAGGCCATGATCCGCGCGTTCAAGGACCTGACCGGCCTGCCCGTCGTGGTCAACACGAGTCTCAACACCGCGGGCCGGCCGATGGTCGACGACCCCCGCGACGCGCTCGAGCTGTTCGGCTCCGCGCCGGTCGACGCCCTCGTCCTCGGGCCGCACCTCGTCCGGCGCCCGGACGCATTCGCCGATCCGCAGCAGGAGCGCGCATGAGCCCCGCCGACGCCGCCCGCCCGCCCGGCGCCACCGCGTTCGCCGTCGTCGTGCCGTCGATCGGCCGCCCGTCGCTGCACCGCCTGCTCGAGACGCTCGCGGCGCAGGCGCAGAGCTCGCCCCGGGCACCCGGACCGGTCGCGGTCGTCGTCGCCGACGACCGCCGCCTCGTGGTCCCTGGCCACGACGCGGGCCGCGGTCGCGCGACTCCCGACGACGGCGAGCCAGGCACGCCGCCCCCGCTCGACCTCGGTACCGCGGGTGCGCGCCTCGGCGCCCGCGTCGTCCGCACGGGCGGCCGCGGCCCGGCGGCCGCTCGCAACGCCGGCTGGCGCTCGACGTCCGCGCCCTGGGTGGTCTTCCTCGACGACGACGTCGAGCTCCCCGACGGCTGGGCGGACCTGCTCGCCGACGACCTGGCGTCGGCGGGCCCGCGGACCGGCGGCGTGCAGGGACGGCTCCACGTGCCCCTGCCCGCGGACCGGCGCCCCACCGACTGGGAGCGCGGGACCTCCGGTCTCGAGAAGGCCGCGTGGGCCACCGCCGACATGGCCTACCGGCGCGTCGCGCTCGAGCAGGTCGGCGGGTTCGACGAGCGGTTCCCACGCGCGTACCGGGAGGACGCCGACCTCGCGCTGCGCGTGCGTGACGCCGGGTGGGACCTCGTGCGCGGCACGCGCACCACCACGCACCCGGTCCGCCCGGCCGACGACGCCGTGAGCCTGCGCGTCCAGGCCGGCACCCGGGACGACGCGACGATGCGGGCGCTGCACGGCCCGGACTGGCGCGAGCGTGCCGAGACCGGCCGCGGGCGCCTGGCCTGGCACCTTGCGACCGTGGGTGCCGCGACGGTCGGCGCGGCCGGGGTTCTCGCGCGCCGCCCGCGCGTCGCCGCGCTCGGCACCGTCGCGTGGGCCGCCCTCACCGCGGACTTCCTCCGGCGTCGCCTGGTCCCGGGGCCGCGGCCGGGCGACGACGTGTTCGTGCCCGAGCTGCGCCGCATGGCGTGGACGAGCGCGGCGATCCCCTTCGCCGCCGTACGGCACCGCGTCGCCGGCACGCTCGCCGTGCGCGGCGGTCTCGAGCCCTGGCTGCCACCCCTCGCCGCGGTGCTGTTCGACCGGGACGGGACGCTCGTGCACGACGTCCCGTACAACGGCGACCCCGACGCCGTGCAGCCGGTCGACGGCGCGCGCGAGGTCCTCGACGGCCTGCGGGCGCGCGGCGTGCGCGTCGGTGTCGTGTCCAACCAGTCCGGCGTCGGGCGCGGGCTGCTCACCCGGGCCCAGGTCGACGCCGTGAACGCGCGCGTCGAGGACCTGCTCGGCCCGTTCGACACGTGGCAGGTGTGCCCGCACTCCCCCGACGACGCGTGCGCGTGCCGCAAGCCCGGCCCCGGGCTCGTGCTCGCGGCGGCGGACGCCCTCGGCGTCGAGCCGTGGCGGTGCGCGGTCGTCGGCGACATCGGCGCGGACGTCGGCGCGGCGCTCGCCGCGGGTGCGACGCCGGTCCTCGTCCCGACACACGTGACGCGCGCCGAGGAGGTCGACGCCGCACCGCACGTGGCGACCGATCTCGCCGCCGCTGTGCGCGCGCTCGAGGGCCAGCTGCCCGGCAGCGACCGGACCGCGCACGCGCGCCCTGCGGACCCCGCCGCCCCCGGCACCGAGGAGCGCGCGGCATGAGCACCGGCCTCTTCCCCGACCTCCTGGGCGACGTCCTCGCCGACGCCCGTGGTGGTGGTGCCCGAGGCGATGCTTCGGCCGACGTCCTCGCCGTGCGCCTCGACAGCGACGGCGACGTGCTGCTCACGGGACCGGCGATCCGCGCGACGGCCCACGCCGCCGCGGCCCGCGGCGGCCGGGTCGACGTGCTCGCCTCCCCCGCGGGGCGCGCCGCCGCCGGGCTCCTGCCGGGCGTCCGCGACGTCCTGGTGTTCGACGCCCCGTGGTCCGGCTTCCGGCCACCGGCCGTCGAGCGCGCCGGGGTGCTCGGCCTCGTGGACACGCTCGCCGCACGCCGCTACGCCGCCGCGGTCGTCTTCACGTCGTTCCACCAGAGCCCGCTGCCCGCCGCCCTGCTGCTGAGGCTGGCCGGCGTCGGGCACGTCACCGCCGTCAGCGAGGACTACCCGGGCTCGCTGCTCGACGTGCGCCACACCCGGCCCCCCGGGCTTCACGAGGTCGAGGCGGCGCTCGACCTCGTACGCGCCGCGGGGTTCGGGCCGCCGCCCGACGGCGATCGGCTGCGCGTCCGCGAGCCGCTCCCCGACGTGTCGGCGCTCGTCCCCGCCGGGCCGTACGTCGTCGTGCACCCCGGCGCGTCGGTGCCCGCGCGGGCCCCCGCGCCCGACCATGCGCGCGCCCTCGTCGCGGCGCTCGCGGACCGCGGGTGGGACGTCGTCGTCACGGGCGGGCCGGGCGAGACCGCGCTCGCGGCGCACGTCGCGGGCGGTCGCGCGTGGGACCTCTCCGGCCGCACGGACCTCGCCGGGCTCGCGGCCGTGCTTCACGGCGCGCGGTGCGTCGTCGTCGGCAACACGGGCCCGGCGCACCTCGCCGCCGCGGTCGGCACGCCCGTCGTCTCGCTCTTCGCCCCGGTCGTCCCGGCGGAGCGCTGGGCGCCGTGGGGCGTGCCGAGCGTCGTGCTCGGCGACCAGGACACCGCGTGCCGCGGCACGCGCGCCCGCACGTGCCCCGTCCCGGGCCACCCGTGCCTGAGCACCGTCGACCCCGGCGACGTCGCCGACGCCGTCGCCCGGCTCGCCGCACCGCCGACCGCCGGCACGGGCACCGCCCGTCCGGGCGCGCAGCGCGCCGCGGCGGCCCCGACCCTGGAGGTGGCCCCGTGAGGATCCTCGTCTGGCACGTGCACGGCTCGTGGGCGACGGCGTTCGTCGCAGGTGACCACGAGTACCTCGTCCCCGTCGTCCCCGACCGGGGCCCCGGCGGTCGCGGCCGCGCGCAGACGTGGGACTGGCCGGCGACGGCTCGCGAGGTCGCGCCCGCGGAGCTCGCCGACCTGGGCGCCGGCGGGATCGACGTCGTCGTGCTGCAGCGTCCCGAGGAGGTCGAGCTGCTGCGCCGCTGGACCGGGCTCGTCGCCGGTCGCGACGTCCCGGCGGTCTACGTCGAGCACAACGCCCCGACCGGGCACGCGGCCTCGACCCGGCACCCGCTCGCCGATCTCGACGTCGTCGAGGAGGGGCTCGTGCCGATCGTCCACGTCACCGCGTTCAACGCGCTCATGTGGGACACGGGCGACGCGCGCACGCTCGTCGTCGACCACGGCATCCCCGACCCCGGTCCGCTGTACACCGGCGAGCGCGCGAGCGTGGGCGTCGTGGTCAACGAGCCGGTGCGGCGCTGGCGCGTGGCCGGGACGGACGTGCTCGTCGAGGTGGGCCGGCACGTCCCGCTCGACGTCTACGGCATGGGCGTCGGCAAGCTCGCCGAGCACCTCGCCGGTCCCGCCGCGCCGGGCGGCCCGTCGCGCCGCCTCCCGCACGGCCTGCACGACGACGTCCCGCAGGCCACCATGCACGCCCGCCTCGCGGCGTCGCGCGCCTACCTGCACCCCTACCGCTGGACGAGCCTCGGGCTGTCCCTGCTGGAGGCGATGGCCCTCGGCATGCCGGTCCTCGCGCTGCCCACGACCGAGGCGCCCGTCGCGGTGCCCCCGACCGCGGGACTTCTCAGCTCCCGCCCCGACGAGCTCGTCGCGACCGCGCGGCGCTGGCTCGCCGACCCCGACGAGGCGCGCGAGCGCGGCCGCGCCGCGCGCGCCCACGTCCTCGAGCACTACTCCCACGCCGCGTTCCTGCGGCGCTGGAACTCGGTCCTGACGGAGGTGACCTCATGAAGATCGCGATGATCTCCGAGCACGCCAGCCCCCTCGCCGCGCTCGGCGGCGTCGACGCCGGCGGGCAGAACGTGCACGTCGCGTCGCTCGCGACCCGGCTCGGAGCCCAGGGTCACCGGGTGGAGGTGTTCACGCGCCGCGACGACGCCTCGCTGCCCGAACGGGTCCCGCTCGCGCGCGGGGTCACCGTCGTCCACGTCGACGCGGGCCCGCCCGTCCCGGTGCCGAAGGACGACCTGCTCCCCCACATGGACGCGTTCGGCGCGGAGCTGCTACGACGCTGGATCGAGCCCGGCACGCGCCCGGACGTCGTGCACGCGCACTTCTGGATGTCCGGGATCGCCGGTCTCCTGTCCGCGCCGCCGCTCGGCGTGCCGCTCGTCCAGACCTTCCACGCCCTGGGGTCGGTCAAACGACGTCACCAGGGCGCGCAGGACACGAGCCCGGCCGAGCGCATCGCCCGCGAGCGCCTGCTGTGCCGCGCCGTCGACCGGATCGTCGCGACGTGCGCGGACGAGGTCGCGGAGCTCGTGGCGCTGGGCGCGGACCCCGACCGGATCGACGTCGTGCCGTGCGGCGTGGACATCGGCCGGTTCCTGCCCGACCAGTACCGCTCGGGCCACCTGCACCGGGATCCGGGCGCGCTGCGGCTGCTCTCGGTCGGGCGCCTCGTCGAGCGCAAGGGCGTGGACACGGTCATCGAGGCGCTGGCGGAGCTGCCGGGAGCCGAGCTCGTCGTCGCCGGCGGCCCGGCGGCCGACCGGCTCGACGACGACCCCGAGGTGCACCGTCTGCGCGAGGTCGCCGAGCTCTCCGGCGTGGCGGACCGCGTCCGGTTCGTCGGCAGCGTCACCCAGGTCCAGGTGCGCGACCTCATGCACGCGGCCGACGCGGTGGTGTGCGACCCCTGGTACGAGCCGTTCGGGATCGTCCCGCTCGAGGCCGCGGCGTGCGGGCGCCCCGTCGTGGGGGCCGCCGTCGGCGGGCTGCTCGACTCCGTCGCGGACGGGCGCACGGGACTGCTCGTGCCGCCGCGCGACGCGGCCGCGCTCGCGGCGGCGCTGCGCCGCTTGGCCGACGACCCGGCGCTCGGCGAGCGTCTCGGGTCGGCGGCGCGCGTCCGGGCCGAGCGCCTCTACGGCTGGACCACGGTCGCGGCGCGCACGCTCGAGTCGTACGAGCAGGTCGTCGCCGGGTCCCGCAGGACCCGTCGGCCCGAGCGCTCGCGCCTGGGCGACCCGACGGAGCGCGTCGTGCCCGCCGCGGGCCGCACCTCCCTGCGGGCGGTGAGCGCCCCGTGAGCGCCGCGCACGAGCCGACCCCGGCGCCACAGCAGGCCGCGCGGCGCTGGCTCGCCGCGCACGCCGACGACCTCCATCAGGGCCTCGACCTCCTCGTCGCGGAGGCCGCGCGGATCGACGCGTGGGGCGAGCGCCTCGCCGACACCGTCCTCGCGGGCGGGAGGCTGCTCGTCGCGGGCAACGGGGGCAGCGCCGCCGAGGCGCAGCACCTCACGGCCGAGCTCGTCGGGCGGTTCGACGGCGAGCGCACGCCCCTGTCCGCGATCAGCCTCCACGCGGAGACCTCCAGCCTCACCGCGATCGTCAACGACTACGGCGTCGGCGAGATGTACGCGCGGCAGGTGAGCGCGCACGGGCGGGCCGGCGACGTGCTCGTGCTGCTGTCGACGTCGGGCGAGAGCGAGAACGTCGTCGCGGCGGCGCACCGGGCGCGCGAGCTCGGGATCACGACGTGGGCCCTCACCGGCCCCCGGGACTCCTCGCTCGCCGCGGCGTGCGACGACGTGCTCGCCCTGCGCGGAGCGTCGACCTCGTCCGTCCAGGAGCTGCACCTCGTGGTCGTGCACGCCCTGTGCGCCGCGCTCGACGCGCACGTGCGCCACCGCGAGTCCGTCGCCGGCTCACGGGACACCGCGGCTGCGCAGAGTGCCGGGGGGACGCAAGGTTCCGGAGGGACGCAGCACGCCGCGGTGGCGCAGGGCGCCGGCGGCGAGCGCCCGGACCGGCCGAGCGTCGTGGTCGTCGGCGACGTCCTGCTCGACCGCGACGTCGACGGCCAGGTGACGCGCTTCTCCCCCGACGGTCCCGTGCCGGTGGTCGACACCCTCGGCGTGCGGCGCAGTCCCGGCGGGGCGGGCCTCACGGCGCTCCTCACGTCCGACGCCGCGCACGTCCGGCTCGTCGCCCCCTTCGGTGACGACGACGCGGGCGCCGAGCTGCGCGCGCTGCTGCGGGCCCACGTCGACGTCGTCGCCCTGCCGCAGGTCGGCACGACGCGCCGCAAGACTCGCGTCCGCTCGGGCGGCCAGACCGTGGTGCGCGTGGACGACGGCGGCCCCGCCCGGCCCGGCGAGATCCCCGGGCGTGCCGTCGACGCGGCGCTGGCAGGGGCGGACGTCGTGCTCGTGTCCGACTACGGGGCCGGCACGACGCACGCCGGGCCGGTGCGCGACGCCCTCGCGCGCGCGGCCCGGAGCGGGGTCGTCGTCTGGGACCCGCACCCGCGCGGCGGCACCCCGGTGCCGGGCACGACGCTCGTCACGCCCAACCTCGCCGAGGCGCTCGACGCCGCCGAGACGCTCGGGCTCGACGTGACGCCCGACGACCCGGGCGGTCTCGCCCAGGCGCTCGCGCGCGCGTGGGAGGTCGGGGCCGTGTGCGTCACGGCGGGTGACCGCGGGGCGTTCGTGGCGCGACCCACCGGCGAGCCCGCGTACGTGCCGGCCACCGCCGTGCCCGGCGACCCGTGCGGCGCGGGCGACCGGTTCGCGTCGTCCGTCGCTCCCGGCCTCGCCCGCGGGGCGGACCTGGTCGACGCCGTCGTGCGCGCCGTGCGGGCGGCGTCCGAGTGGGTCGCGACCGGGGGCGCGGAGGGCTACCGCCGGCGCGCCGACGCCGTGGCGCCCGGTTCCGGGACGGCCGGCCCCCCGGCGTCGGTCCCGCCGTCCGACGACAGGGACCGCTCGGCCACGCCCGACGAGGTCGGCGCGCGGCTTCGTGCGCTCGGCGGCACGGTCGTCGCGACGGGGGGCTGCTTCGACATCCTGCACGCGGGGCACGTGTCCACGCTCGAGGCGGCCGCCCGGCTCGGCGACCACCTGGTCGTCCTGCTCAACGGCGACGCATCGGTGCGCCGCCTCAAGGGGCCCGAGCGCCCCGTCGTCGGTCAGGCCGACCGCGCCCGCGTCCTGTCGGCGCTCGACTGCGTGTCCGCGGTCGTCGTCTTCGACGAGGACGACCCCCGGGAGGCCCTCGACCGGCTGCGCCCCGACGTCTGGGCGAAGGGCGGCGACTACACGGAGGAGTCGCTGCCCGAGGCGGAGGTCGTGCGCCGCCACGGCGGCCGCGTCGTCGTCCTGCCCTACGTCGACGGACGCTCCACCACCTCGATCCTCGAGCGCTCGGGCCGCTTCGCGCCCGACGCACCGACCCTGACGGAGGAGACCACCGCATGAGCCCGACCACCCCCACCACGCCCGCCACCCCGACCGGTCCGTCGACCTCGTCCGGCATGTCGACCGCCCCCGTCCCCCGGGAGCTGGGCACGGTCTACGTCACCGGTGGCGCGAGCGGGCTGGGTGCCGCGCTCGTCGAGGCCGTGACCGCGGCGGGCGGCAAGCCCGTCGTGCTCGACCGGGTGGCGCCTGCGAGCGGCGTCCCGCACGCCGTCGTCGACCTGTCCGACTCGGCGGCGGCCGCGGCAGCCGTCGAGCGGCTCGCGCTGGAGGTGGGCCCGCCCGACGCGGTCGTCACCGCGGCGGGCACCGACGCCTGCGGGCGTCTCGACGAGATCGACGTCGAGACCTGGGAGCGCGTCGTGCGCGTCAACCTCTTCGGAACCGTCGCCGTGGTGCGCGCCGCGCTGCCCCACCTCGAGGAGCGCCGTGGCACGGTCGTGACCGTCGCGTCGACGCTCGGTCTCAAGGGCGTGTCCGACGCCACGGCCTACTGCGCGTCGAAGTTCGCCGTGCGCGGGTTCTCCCAGGCGCTCGCCGCCGAGCTCGCCGGGCGCGTGGGCGTGACGTGCCTCGTGCCCGGCGGCATGCGGACGGCCTTCTTCGACGGTCGGACCGAGCAGTACCGCCCCGGTCCCGACGCCGATCTCAACGACCCGCGCGCGACCGCGGCCGCGGTCGTCACCGCCCTGCGCCAGCCCGTGGGCTGCGAGATCCGCGAGATGCTCGTCATGTCCTCGGGCGAGACGTCCTGGCCGTGACAGCCGGGGCGACGGAGCCCGCACCCGACCTGCCCGGGGTCGCCGGCCAGGACGAGGGCACCGTCCTCGTGCTGCGCGCGCTCGGGCTCGGGGACGCCCTCACGGCCGTCCCCGCGCTGCGCGGCGTGCGTCGGGCCTGGCCCGGTCGACGGGTCGTGCTCGCGGCGCCCGAGGAGGTGGGCGACTGGCTCCGGGACCGCGGCCTCGTGGACGGTGTCGTCCCGACCCGCGGGCTCCAGCCGCTCGAGTGGGTCGAGGAGGCGGAGGCCGTCACCGGCGCGCCGCCCGCCGGGCACGTCGCCGTGAACCTGCACGGCAGCGGTCCCGAGAGCCACCGGCTGCTCCTCGACACCGCACCCGAGCGGCTCGTCTCGTTCGCGTCGGCCGCTGCCGGGGTGGACGGGCCGGCGTGGGACCCCGCGGAGCACGAGGTCGACCGGTGGTGCCGGCTCGTGACCTCGGCGGGCGGCGCGTGCTCGCGGGACGACCTGCGGCTCGACCCGCCGTCGGCGCGCGGCCGGCACGTCGTCGTCCACCCCGGCGCGGCCTCCGGGTCCCGCCGCTGGCCTCCCGAACGCTTCGCCGCGGTGGTGCGCTCGATCGCCGACGCCGGCTCGGACGTCGTCGTGACCGGCGGGCCGGGCGAGACGGCGCTCTGCGCGCGCGTGGCCGCGGACGCCGTCGCGACGCCCGCCGGAGTCCACCACGGGGACGTCGCGGACCGGCCGTCCGCCGGGTCCGTGACCGACGCGTCGGGCACGCTCGACCTGCCGGCGCTCGCCGACGTCGTCGCCACCGCCCGGCTCCTCGTGTGCGGGGACACGGGCGTCGCGCACCTCGCCACGGCGTTCGCGACGCCGTCCGTCGTCCTCTTCGGCCCGACACCGCCCGCACTGTGGGGGCCGGCGATCGACCCGGAGCTGCACGTCGTGCTCTGGCGCGGCGGCGACCCGGGCGGGTATCACCGCGGCGATCCCCACGCCACGGAGGTGGACCCCGCGCTGGTACGGCTCACGGCGGACGAGGTCGTCGAGGCCGCGTCGGTGCTCCTGTCCGGGCGCGCAACGACGCGAGAGAACGCCCGAGGGCGGGGCAGGGTTCGACCTGCCCACGCGTCATAGCCCCTCGGCGTCGATCGTCATGTCGGACGAGGCGACGACGCCGCGCACGCAGCAGTCGCGTCGTCCGCGTTCCTGACGCCCACTGTCGCGTCCACCGTCGATCTGACGGACCGGCTCCCCGTCGAGCTGATCGTCCGCTCCTCCACGACCGTCCCCCGGAACGCGGCCGTCTCCGGCGACGCCCCGGCGCGCAAGACGGGACCGCAGGCAGTGCCGTGCCTCCGCGGTCGAACTATGACTTCAGATTTCGAATTAATAACGGTCTGTTGACTTTGAGACGCGAATCCAAGATGCTCGGACCGCGTGGTCGTCGATGACCGCGGTGCGGCACAGGCCGCAACTCGACGATGAGTGAAGGAGCGCGACGATGCGACGTGTGACCAGGGCCCGTTGGGGCGTGGCCGCGGCAAGCTCGATGCTGGTGCTGGCACTTGCCGCCTGCAGCGGCGAAGGCGCCGGGGGCGGAGGATCGGAGACCGATGGCGTCGAGAACGCCGAGGACGTGACGGTCGGAGTGGCGATGCCGACCGAGACGTCCGAGCGGTGGATCGCCGACGGCGACGCCGTCAAGAGTGGGCTCGAGGGGCTCGGCTACGAGGTCGACCTGCAGTTCGCAGGTGACGACATCCCGACCCAGACCCAGCAGATCGACTCGATGATCACAGGCGGTGTCGACGTCCTCATCATCGCCTCGATCGACGGGACAGCGCTCACGAGCCAGCTCGACGCCGCCGCGGCCGCCGGAATCCCGGTGATCGCGTACGACAGGCTCATCCGGGACAGCGAGAACGTCGACTTCTACGTGACGTTCGACAACTACGCGGTGGGCGTCGCCCAGGCGACCGCACTCCTCACGGGTCTCGGCATCACGGCCCGTACCGGCGAGCCGACGGGCGAGGCCGTGGGTCCGTACAACATCGAGCTGTTCGCAGGTTCGCCCGACGACAACAACGCCGGATTCTTCTTCGACGGTGCGATGGACACGCTCGAGCCGTACCTCGCTGACGGCACACTCGTCGTCCCGTCCGGCCAGACCGAGTTCGACCAGGTCGCGACGTTGCGCTGGCTGCAGGAGACCGCACAGAAGCGGATGGAGGACCTGCTGACGTCGACGTACTCCGACGGGACCGAGCTGCACGGGGTGCTCTCGCCGTTCGACGGGCTCTCGCGCGGCATCATCACGGCGCTGCAGGGGGTGGGGATGGGCCCGACTCTCGACGACGGCCTTCCCGTGGTGACGGGTCAGGACGCCGAGATCGCCTCGGTCAAGCTGATCAACGACGGTGTGCAGTCGTCGACGATCTTCAAGGACACGCGCAAGCTCGCCGACCGGGCCGTCGTGGTGACGCAGGCGTTCGTCGAGGGCGAAGAGCCCGAGGCGAACGACACCGATACGTACGACAACGGAGTGAAGGTCGTCCCGTCCTACCTCCTGCCGTCCGACACCGTGTTCGCCGAGGACATCGGTCCGCTCCTGATCGACTCGGAGTACTACACGCAGGAAGAGGTCGACGCAGGCGTCGCCGACTGACCTCATTCCTCGACGGGCCCGGCGCAGCCATGCGCCGGGCCCGTCCCCCACCGAGCAAGGAGCGCTCATGAGCGATCACATCCTCGAGATGCGATCCATCACCAAAGAGTTTCCTGGCGTCAAGGCTCTGGAGTCGGTCGACCTCTCGATCCTGAGCGGCGAGATCCACGCGATCTGCGGCGAGAACGGCGCCGGCAAGTCCACGTTGATGAAGGTGCTGTCCGGCGTCTACCCGCACGGCTCCTATGACGGAGAGATCCTCCTCGACGGCAGGCCCGTGCATTTCGGGTCCATCAACGACTCCGAGGCCGAAGGCATCGTCATCATCCACCAGGAGCTCGCCCTCGTGCCCCACCTGTCGGTCGCGGAGAACATCTTCCTCGGCAACGAGACGCGCGGTGCACTCGGCCTCATCGACTGGAATCGCGCGAACCACGACGCCACCGTGCTCCTCGAGCGGATCGGGCTGCACGAGAACCCCACCACGCCGATCGGCCAGCTGGGTGTCGGAAAGCAGCAGCTCGTCGAGATCGCGAAGGCGCTCTCGAAGAAGGTGCGCCTGCTGATCCTCGACGAGCCGACCGCGGCGCTCAACGACAACGACTCCGAGCATCTGCTCGGCCTGCTGCGTCAGCTCCAGGCCGAGGGAATCACGTGCATCATCATCTCGCACAAGCTGAACGAGGTCGCCGAGATCGCCGATCGCACGACGATCATCCGCGACGGGCGGACGGTCGAGACGATGGACATGGCGGATCCGTCGGCCACCCAGAACCGGATCATCCGCGGCATGGTCGGGCGCGACCTCAGCCAGCGATTCCCCGAGCGCGAGCCGCGGATCGGCGAGGAAGTGCTGCGGATCGAGAACTGGACCGTCCTGCACCCGACCCAGGCAGGTAGACGTGTTATCGACGGCGCGAGCCTCGACGTGCGATCAGGTGAGGTCGTCGGGATCGCCGGCCTCATGGGCGCCGGGCGCACCGAGCTCGCGATGAGCATCTTCGGTCAGACCTACGGTCGCAAGATCGACGGACGCATCTACCTCCGCGGCAAGGAGGTGCAGACCCGCACCGTGGCGGAAGCGATCGAGAACGGGATCGCCTACGCGACAGAGGACCGCAAGACCTACGGGCTCAACCTGATCGACGACGTGCGCCACAACATCTCAGCGGCGGGCCTCGGCAAGCTCGCACGGCGCGGCTGGATCAACGACAACGAGGAGCTGGAGGTCGCCGACCGGTTCCGGCAGGATCTCAACATCAAGACGCCCACGGTCATGTCGCTGGTCGGGCAGCTCTCGGGCGGGAACCAGCAGAAGGTCGTGCTGTCCAAGTGGCTCTACACCGACCCCGATCTGCTCATCCTCGACGAGCCGACGCGAGGCATCGACGTCGGTGCCAAGTACGAGATCTACGTGCTCATCAATCAGATCGTCGCGTCCGGGCGGTCCGTCGTCGTCATCTCGTCCGAGCTTCCTGAGCTCCTCGGCATCTGTGACCGCATCTACACCCTCTCCGCGGGCCGGATCACCGGTCAGATGCGCGCGTCGGAGGCGACCCAGGAGAACCTCATGAAGCTCATGACCCTCGACCGGCCGGACATCCTCGACGACGACGACGTCCCCGTCGCCGGAGAGCCGGCGAACGACACAGCGAAGGAAGGCGTCGAATGACCGCCATGGCCGGACTCCGGGAGATGGCGAGCAGGAACCTGCGGCAGAGCGGCATCGTCGTCGCGTTCGTCGCGATCGTGGTCCTGTTCTCCGTGCTGAACCAGAACTTCCTCAGCCCCGGGAACCTCACGAACATCGTCCTGCAGTACTCCTACATCCTCATCCTCGCGATCGGGATGCTCATGGTCATCGTGGCCGGGCACATCGACCTCTCGGTCGGTTCGGTCGTCGCACTCACGGGCGCGGTGTCGGCGGTGCTCGTCATCCGGAACGGCCTGCCGTGGTGGGTGGGCGTCCTTGCTGCGCTCGTCGTCGGCCTGCTCGTCGGCGTGTGGCAGGGCTTCTGGGTCGCCTACGTCGGCATTCCAGGATTCATCGTCACCCTCGCCGGCATGCTCCTGTTCCGCGGGTTGACCTACCAGGTGCTCCAGAACGTCTCGCTCTCCCCGTTCGGCGGGCAGTACTACAACATTGCCAACGGGTTCCAGAACGGTCTTCTCGGCGGGAACGGGATCGACGTCTTCACGCTCGTGATCTTCGCCGTCGCCGTGGCGGGTTACGCCGTGAGCCAGTGGCGTTCACGACGAGGAAAGATTGCGTACAGGCAGGCGGTCGAGACGATGCCGCTGTTCGTCCTGAAGATCGCGGCCGTGGCGGTGATCGTGATGTGGTTCGGCTACCAGCTCGCCCAGAGCCGCGGCCTGCCGAACATCCTCATCCTCCTCGCTGTGCTCATCATCGTGTACTCGCTCGTCATGCAGAAAACTGTGTTTGGGCGCCACGTCTACGCGATCGGCGGCAACCTCAACGCGGCACAGCTGTCGGGCGTCAAGGTGCGTCGCGTCAACTTCTGGGTGTTCATCAACATGGGCGTGCTCGCGTCGGTCGCCGGCATCGTCTACTCCTCGCGCATGAACGGTGCGCAGCCCAGTGCCGGCAACATGTTCGAGCTCGACGCGATCGCCGCGTGCTTCATCGGCGGCGCGTCCACGACCGGCGGCGTCGGCCGGATCACCGGCGCCATGGTCGGCGGTCTCATCATGGCCGTCATGTCGAACGGCATGCAGCTTATGGGGGTCCCGCAGTCGACGCAGCAGGTCGTCAAGGGCCTCGTGCTCCTGCTTGCGGTCGCGTTCGACGTCTACAACAAGCGTCGGGTGTCCGCACTGCGCTGACCGCAGCTCCCGCTGCCAGGCTCGCTCGCACCCGCTCTTCGGGGTGTGATCGAGCGGTCCGACTAGACTCCGAGCGTGAGAGGACAGCGTTCTATGTCTGGCTCGCAGTCCTCGTTGCGCGAAGCCAACCGCGCCGTACTGCTCGACGCCGTCAAGCAGTACGGAAGCCTGACCCAGGTGGAGTTGACCGGGGCGACGGGCCTTTCCGCGGCGACCGTCTCGACGATCGTCAAGGAGCTCGTCGCCGCCAACCTCGTCGAGGTTCGCAGCACGACGCGATCAGGGCGGCGCGCCCAGCTCGTGACTCTGGCGAACAGACTGGGCCTCGTCGCCGGGGTGGAGATCGGGATCCGGCAGCTTCGTGTGGCGATCGCGGACGCGTCGCACGAGGTCCTCGCTGAGCAGTCGCTCCCGCTCCCGTACGAGCACCGTGCCGACACGACGCTCGACCGGGCCGCGCTCCTGATCGTGGAGCTCCTCGAACGCCTCGGCCGTACGCTCGACGAGGTGGTGGGCGTCGGCGTCGGGGTACCCGCCCCTGTCGACTCCGACTCGGGGATGGTCACCGTGCGCGGAGTGTTTCGAGGATGGGACGACCTTCCGATCGCGCAGGTGCTCGGCAAGCGCATCGCACGACCGGTCTTCGTCGGCAACGATGCCAATCTCGGAGCACTCGCCGAGAGTACGGCCGGCGCCGCAAGAGACTGCTATGACTCCCTCTACGTGCGCGTGTCCCACGGCACCGGTGCGGGCATCCTGCTGGGCGGCCGGATTCTGGCCGGACCGAGCGGTACCGCGGGCGAGATCGGCCACGTGATCGTCGACCCGAGCGGCGACGTGTGCCGGTGCGGGAGCCGCGGCTGTCTCGACACGGTGGTGGGGGGCCAGGCGTTCCTCGAACCGCTGCGCGCGAGTCACGGACAGATGACCCTGCGCGACGTCGTCTCTCGCGCCAGGCAAGGGGACCCCGGGTGCGTCCGCGTCGTCGCCGACGCTGGTGCGGTCATCGGGCGGGTCGTCGCCGATCTCGCGACGGCGATCACGCCGCAGCGGATCGTCGTCGGTGGCGAGCTCGCGGAGACAGGGGCCGTCCTGCTCGACCCGGTACGGGAAGCGGTGCGTCGTCGTGCGCTGCTGAGCGTTCCTGTTCCGGTCGAAGTCGTCGGTGCAGCGCTCGGCTCACGCGCCGAGATCGTCGGGGCGCTCGTCCTTGCACTCCAGTCCGCCGAGCTTCCGCTGACGCCCGGCTCGGTTTCGTCAGACGAACCCCCCGGCATCGGCGCCGCGGGTGGAAAGGGACCCTCATGAGTCACGGTGGTACGCCACTCCTGGCGTTGTACCAGATCACCAAGCGGTTCGGGGCGATCGAGGCTCTGGTCGGTTTCGACATGACAGTGCGTGCGGGCGAGGTCGTCGCGCTGGTCGGCGACAACGGAGCGGGCAAGTCCACGATCGCGAAGATCGTCGCAGGCGTCCTTGCGCCCGACTCGGGCCTCATCGAGATCGACGGCATACCTGTCAGCATTCCGTCGGCGGCGACAGCCAACGAGCTCGGGGTGGCGACGGTGTTCCAGGACCTCGCGCTGGCGGAGAACCTCGACGTCGCGCAGAACATCTTTCTCGGGCGCGAGCTGCGGAGCCGCCACGGAATGCTGCGCGACATGGAGATGGAACGGGTCACACGCGACATCCTGCAGATTCTCACCGTGCGCATCCCTTCGGTACGGACTCCGTTGCGCAACCTGTCGGGCGGACAACGCCAGGCGGTAGCCATCGCACGCACACTTGTCGGTAGTCCGCGCATCGTGATTCTCGACGAGCCGACGGCGGCCTTGTCGGTCGCGCAGACCGCCGAGGTGCTCACCCATATCCAGCGTCTGCGAGACATGGGTCTGGGGGTGATCCTGATCAGCCACAACATGACGGACGTGCGCGCGGTGTCCGACCGGATCGAGGTCTTGCGGCACGGCCGGAACAACGGTTCGTTCGACGCGGGCACGCCGCACGAGACCATCCTCGGGGCGATCACCGGAGCACTCTGACCCTTCGGGGAGAGCGAGGGCTCCTCTGATCAGGCGATGGCCTCGCGCTCGTCTCGCGCGTGCTGTTTCGCGAACCCCGGCTCGCCCGTCGCGTGCGGCGCGGCGGCGCCGCCGTGCACCTTCCTGACGAGGCCCTGGCCGCGAGTCCTTGAGATCTCGACGGACCGTCACCGAGCAGTTTCGATCTGAGGTGATCGTGCCCGGTGATGACCGTCCCGCTCACGACACACGGCGCCGCGACGAAGCGGAGCGGCGACACCACGACAGTGAGGAGTTTCGATGTTCACGGACGAACGAAGAGAGTTGGTCCTCTCGATGCTCGCAGTCCACGGAGCTGTCTCGGTGGGCGATTTCGCACGCATGCTGAACGCTTCCGAGGTCACGGTGCGGCGCGACCTGCGCGCCCTGGAGCACGACGGACGGCTCGTCCGGCATCGCGGCGGCGCCCGGCTGAGCCGGTCGGCGATGGACGAACCCACCTATCTCGAGAAGTCGGTCGTGGCGGCGGACGAGAAGCTTGCGATCGCAGAGACGGCCGCGGATCTCCTCGAGGAGGGAGAGGTCGTCCTGCTCGGAGCAGGGACGACGACGCACGCGCTCGCGCGCCGGATCGGTCGTCGACGACTGATGATCGCCACCAACTCGTTGTTGGTCGCCGACGCGCTCTCGGCCATGCGCGTCGTCGACGTACTCCTGATCGGAGGGATCCTGCGCGCTGGGATCCGGGCGGCGATCGGTGGTGACGCTGACCGCACCGTCTCGAGGATGCGCTTCAACAGTGTGGTGCTCTCCGGTAACGGGTTGACGTCGAGCAACGGGCTGTCCACCCCGAACATGCACGTCGCGAGCTTCGATCGAGCCTCCGTGGATGCCGCTGAACGTGTGATCGTCCTTGCCGACCACACGAAGATCGGCCATGACTCCATGATCCAGACGATCCCGCCGGACCGGATCGATCTCCTGGTCACCGACAGTCGTGCGGATCGATCCCAGCTGGACGGATTCCGTAGCGCCGGTGTCGACGTCCGGGTCGCAGATCCGCAGGGGCGGACCATCGGTGATCATCCGCGCGGATGATCACGCGGTCCACCTGCGATCAATGCGGATCGTTCGTGACCTTTTGCCGGCCAGTTTCGATCAGATGATTGAATGATCGATCGCATTCCCCCTAGGGTCTGTTGCACTCGTCCCTGCGTGGACGCGACACGTTCGAAGGAGAACCGTGCGAAATCCACACCCGCGCCCTCGAGGCGCCGCATTCACCGCACTTTTCACCACAGGGATGCTCGTGGGCTCTGCATGCCTCGTCGCTGTCGCCGCACCGGCGAACGCCGCGCCGCCGGAAGGCGAGGTGTACGTCTCGGATCTCCCGTGGTTCGCCGAGTCCAACGGGTACGGGCCCGTGGAGAGGGACACCTCGAACGGCGAGTCGGCGGCCGGTGACGGTGGTCCGCTCACGATCGATGGCGTCTCCTACGGCAAGGGCGTCGGGATGCACGCCCCCGGCTCGATCTCGGTCGACCTCGCGGAGAACTGCCTCTCGTTCTCCGCGTTCGTCGGGATCGACGACGAGGTGCCCGACGGCGCCGGCACGGTGCAGTTCACGGTGCTCGGCGACGGCGCCGTGCTCGCTGACAGCGGAGTGGTGACGGGAGACGAAGCGCCGCTCGAGCTGACCGCGGACGTCACGGGCGTCCAGACGCTCGTCCTGCGGGTGGACGAGGCCACGAACGGCAAGAACGACGACCATGCCGACTGGGCAGGAGCGAAGCTGGTCTGCAACGACGACGCCCCCCAGGAGCCGGAGGTCGTGGACCGGTGGGTGACGGACGGGCCGGCCGGTTCGGAGCTCGGCGCCGAGATCACCCTGGACGCGGCCGGGCGCACGGCCCTCGAGGTCTACGACGGCGAGACGCTCGTCGCGTCGGCAGCGCGTCTGGGGCTCGTCGGCTCGGACGGCGACTTCCGTTCGGGGCTGACCTTCGTCGAGCGTAGGGACTCCGTCGTCTCGGACTCCTACTCGATGACGACGGGCAAGCAGGAGCAGCGTGGGTACACGCACAACGAGTCGGAGTTCGTGTTCGAGAACCCTGACGGCGCGCAGATCTCGTTCGTCGTGCGCACGTCCGACGACGGTGTTGCGTACCAGTACCTGCTCGACGGCGCCGGCGAGCACCGCGTGGACGACGAGTCCGGAGAGTGGCGTCTGGCGCAGGACGGCCCGGCGTGGATGCAGACGTCGTACTCACGCAACTACGAGGCCCCATGGACGACGACCACGGTCGCCGACGGCAACACGAACGGTCAGGTCGGGTTCCCGGTGCTGCTCCAGCAGGGCGACAACTACGTGCTGCTGTCCGAGTCCGACCTGCACGGTGACTACTCGGGTACGCACCTGACGCACGCCGGCGGCACGCTGAGCTACGCGTTGGAGCTCTGGCAGGGCGAACCTGTCACGTCCTCCGGTCCGCTCTCGACGCCGTGGAGGGTCGCGATCGTCGGCGGCCTCGACACGGTCGTCGAGTCCACGCTCGTGGACGACCTCGCGACGGCCAACCAGCTCGAGGACACGTCCTGGATCGCGACGGGGATCTCCAGCTGGAGCTGGCTCACGGAGCCGAGCAGCCCGCGCGACGAGGCGCGTCAGCGCGACTTCATCGACCTCGCGGCGGAGATGGGCTGGGAGTACGTGCTCCTCGACGAGGGCTGGGACGCGGCCTGGGTGCCGCGCACGGTCCGCTACGCCCACACCAAGGGTGTCGATGTCATCGCGTGGTTCCACAGCAACGACCTCCAGACGCAGGCGCAGCGCGACGAGTGGCTCCCGCGGCTCGCCTCCTGGGGCATCAGCGGCATCAAGGTCGACTTCATGGACTCCGACAGCCAGTCGATCCACCAGTGGTACGACGCCATCGCCGCAGACACGGCGAAGAACGAGCTGATGATCAACTTCCACGGTTCGTCGCTGCCGACCGGGATGCAGCGCACCTGGCCGCACATCATGAGCTACGAGGCTGTTCGTGGTGAGGAGAACTATGCCGCTGCGCCGCACAACCTGATCATCCCGTTCACCCGCAACGTGGTCGGGTCGATGGACTTCACGCCCACCGTCTTCTCGCGTGGGAGCTCCGACCACTCCAGAGCCCACGAGGTGGCCAAGGGGATCGCGTACGAATCGGGCTGGCAGCACTTCGCGGACAAGCCGGAGTCGTACGCGACCGAGCCGACCGCGACCCCGTTCCTGCAGAACATCCCGGCGCACTGGGAGGAGACCAGGCTGCTCAGCGGCACGCCGGCGGAGTCGTTGGTGCTGGGACGACAGTCCGGGGACCGGTGGTTCGTCGCCGGCATGCGCGCAGGGTCCGGCGCACCCCTCGAGCTTCCGCTCGCCGGGCTCTTGGCAAGCGGCGACGTCATCGTGGACCTCCTCGTCGACGGTGACACCGGGGACACGACGGTGGCGCAGTCCGTGCGCGCCACGACCGACGACACGTTGTCCGTCCCCACCGCGAACAACGGCGGGTTCGCCGCGGTCGTCTGCGCAGCGGAGCCCGGGAAGGAGACGTGTCTCGAGCCCGTCGAACAGGTGCCGGCCGCCAGCCTGGTGGTCGACCCTGCCGAGGTGGACGAGCTCGATCCCGAGACGCCTCTGGAGCTCAGCGCTCGGTTCACCGTCGCCGATCGCGGGGTGACCCATGTGTCCGTCACCCCGGTGGTCCCGGACGAGTGGACGCTGACGGGGTCCCCCGCGACGGCGGACGAGCTCGGTGCGGGCGACGTGCTCGACGGCGCCTGGACCATCACGGTCCCCGCCGGGAGTGCGTCAGGCACGGTCGAGATCCCGGTCCACGCGACGTATCAGGTCGGGGAGCAGGAGTACTCGGCGTGGAACCAGTCGACGGTGTGGATCGCCCCGTCGCCGATCACGGGGACGGCGTACATCTCCGACCTCGACTGGCTCGAGACCACGAACGGCTACGGTCCGGTCGAACGAGACCTCTCGAACGGGGAGAACGCAGGCTCCGACGGGCAGCCGATCACGATCGCGGGCGTGACGTACGAGAAGGGGGTCGGGATGCATGCGCCGGGCTCGCTGACCACGTGGCTGGGCGAGACCTGCACGTCGTTCGAGGCCGTCGTCGGCATCGACGACGAGGTTCTCGAGGGGTCGTCGACCGGAACGGGTTCCGTGCGTTTCCAGGTGTACGGAGACGGGCAGCTCCTCGGCGAGACAGGCGTCGTCACGAATGCCGACGGCGGGGTCCCGTTCTCCGTCGATGTGACCGGGGTCACCGAGCTGCAGCTGGTTGCGGACGAGGCGACGGACGGCAAGAACTTCGATCACGCGGACTGGGCCGAGGCTCGTGTGGTGTGTGGTGGTGGGGTGCCGGTGGTGGATGTGACGGCCGAGGTGGATGCGCGGTGTATCGCCGATCGGGTGGTGCTGGCGGTTCGGGCTCGTCACGGTGGGGACGAGCCGGTGGATCTCGTGATCGGGTCGGAGTTCGGTTCGAAGAGCGTGGCGGGGCTGGGTGCGGGGCGGAGTGCGACGCACGCGTTCTCGACGCGGGTCGGTGAGGTGTCTGCCGGTGTTGTCACGGTGTCGGCTTCGCTCGGCGGCGGGGACGGGTCCTCGGTCCTCGAGGTGCCGTACGGGGCAACGTCGTGCGTGTGAGGTCTGTGCGCGGTTCCTGGTCGGCGGTCCCGCCGGCCGGGGTTGGACGTGGTCGGGTGTGGGCACGGGAAGAACGGAGAGTCGAGTGAACGTAAGCAGCAGCTCCGGGGTGGTCCGGGTGGCGGTGGGTGTGCTGGGTGGTGCCCTGGTCGCGGGTGTCGTGGGTACGGCGGTCGCTCAGGGGGCCGAGTCCGACGGTGGTGAGGTCGAGGTCAGCGTCGAGATCGCGGAGATCGATGAGCCGGGTGTGCTGGCGTTGAGCGTCGCGGCCGGGTCGGTCGAGCTGACGGAGGAGGGTTCGTCGGGGGCGGTTCGTCAGTTCACGGGTGTCCTGCCGACGGTGACGGTGGTCGATACGCGTTCTGCGGACCAGATCGCCGAGGGTGCGTACTGGTACGTGCTCGGTTCGGCATCGGGCTTCGTCGGTGATGACGGTCAGGCGGAGATCTCGGCGGATCATCTGGGCTGGGCGCCGCTGCTGGTCGAAGGCGGGGAGTCGGGAGGCGTGGCCGAGGGTGATGAGGTCGCGACCTCGTTGGACGAGGGGCCGGGGCTGGTCGATCAGGAGCTGTTGGCCATGGCCTGGGACTCGGGCGAGATCGTCCAGGAGGGGCAGTGGTCGGCGACGGCGGACCTGTTCCTGCGCACGGCCTCAGACGTCGCTCCTGGTGGCTACACGTCCACGATCACCATCTCGCTGTTCGAGTGAACGACGGTGCCGGGTCCGCGACGAACGTGGCGGGCCCGGCACCGGGACGTCTCACCAGACCGGAGCCCACGATCCGTATGCTCGCACCGCAGCGTCAGGAGCGGATCCTCGCGGAGATCCGTGATCAGGGTGCCGTGCGCATCAGTCATCTGACGCGCGATCTCGGTGTCTCCGACATGACGATCCGTCGAGATCTCCTGGATCTTGCGGACCAGGGGCTCGTGCGCAAGGTGCACGGCGGGGCTGTCGCGCCGCACACGACGGCGCACGAGCCCGGCTTCACGGCGAAGAGCACGCGTAAGGCGACGGAGAAGCGCGCGATCGCGGCGGCGGCCGCCCGCCTCATCGCACCGAGCTCGTCCGTCGCGCTGAGCGCCGGCACGACGACGCACCTGCTCGCCGGCCAGATCGTGGCCTCGCCCCGACTACGGCCCCTCACGGTCATCACGAACTCGTTGCCGGTCGCGGAGACCCTCTACCGCGCGAACGACCCGCGTCTGGAGACCATCCTCACGGGCGGGTTCCGCACACCGTCCGACGCACTCGTCGGCCCGCTCGCCGAGGCGGCGCTCGCCGGGCTGCGCGTCGACCATGCGTTCGTGGGTGCGCACGGTGTCGACCCCGACGTGGGCCTGACGACCCCGAACCTCGACGAGGCGGCGACCAACCGCGCCCTCATCGACTCGGCCGGACGCACCGTCGTCCTGGCCGACCACACGAAGTGGCACACGACCGGGCTGCGGGTCTTCGCCACCTTCTCCGACGTCGACGTGCTCGTGAGCGACGACGGCCTGTCGGCGGACGCGCGGTCGCGCGTCGACGAGCTCGTGGAACAGCTCGTCATCTCCTGACCCGTCGCCCGCCACCCGCCCCTCAGCCAGCACACACGCACCGGAACGCGAAACGGAAACGTATGAACCCCCACCTGCGCCGCACGTCGACCCACCTGGCCGACGGACGCGAGATCGTCTACTTCGACGACGCGCCGCACTACGTGTCGGGCGAGCAGACCCGCCGGCTCGACGACCCGCGGTCGCTCCCGGACCGCTTCGCCCCCGTGCCGGGCCCGGACGGGCACCCGCACCCGTACCTGGGGCCACAGATGCGGCTCGACCCTCTGACGGGCGACTGGGTCCCCCTGGCGGCGCACCGCATGAACCGCACGTTCCTGCCCGCCGCGGACTCGTGCCCGCTGTGCCCCGCGAAGCCGGGCGGCGCCTACTCCGACGGCGAGGTCCCCGACACCGACTACGACGTCGTCGTGTTCGAGAACCGCTTCCCGTCCCTGCAGCAGGTCCCCGGCGTGGACGACCAGCACACGAACGAGCACACGCACGACACGCCCTTGCAGGTCCAGGCCCCCGCCGCGGGCCGGTGCGAGGTGGTGTGCTTCTCGAGCGACCACGGCTCGTCGTTCGGGGCGCTGCCGCCGCAGCGCGTGCGCACGATCATCGACGCGTGGGCCGACCGCACGGCCGCGCTGGGCGCGCTGCCCGGCGTCGAGCAGGTCTTCTGCTTCGAGAACCGCGGCCAGGAGATCGGCGTCACACTGCACCACCCGCACGGGCAGATCTACGGCTACCCGTACGTCACGCCCCGCACGCGCGCCCTGCTCGCGCAGGCCCGCGCCCACCACGAGCGCGCGGGCCGCAACCTGCTGCGCGACGTGCTCGACTCCGAGCTCGCCGACGGACGCCGCGTCGTGCTCGAGACCGACCGTTGGGTCGCCTACGTCCCCTTTGCCGCGCGCTGGCCCGTCGAGGTGCACCTCGCGCCGCGCCGCGACGTGCCGGACCTGCCGGCACTGACCGACGCCGAGCGCGACGACCTCGCGACGACCTACCTCGAGCTGCTCCGCCGGCTCGACCGATTCTTCGAGACCGCCGACGGCGACCCGATCCCCCTGCCCTACATCGCGGCCTGGCACCAGGCACCCGCGCACCAGGGCCGCTCCGTCGTGGACGGCGGCACGGACGACGTCACCCTGGCCCGACTGCACCTGCAGATCTTCTCGGTCCTGCGCGCCCCCGGCAGGCTCAAGTACCTCGCCGGCTCCGAGTCCGGCATGGGCGCCTGGATCAGCGACACGACGCCCGAGCGCATCGCCGCCCGGCTCCAGGAGCTCGCCCCCGGCGGCCCGGCCCGCGGCTGGGTCCCCTCGTGGTCGTCCGACGCCGGCGCCACGCGCGCCCGCGCGGTGTTCACCGCCGTGTTCGACGACTCGGCGAACGACGCCCTGCGCGTGTGGAGCGCGCCCGGTCGCGTCAACCTCATCGGCGAGCACACCGACTACAACGCCGGGCTGTGCCTGCCGATCGCGCTCCCCCACCGCACGTACGTCGCGCTGCGCCCGCGGACCGACGACGTCGTACGCCTCGCATCCGCCCAGGCGCCCGGCGAGGTCTGGCAGACCCGCCTCGGCGACGTCGCACCGGGCAACGTCGCCGGGTGGGGCTCCTACGTCGCCGGCGTCGCCTGGGCGCTGCGCGAGCACCTCGCCGCGACGGGCGGCGACCCGAGCACGATCACCGGGTTCGACGCCGCGATCGACTCGTGCGTCCCGTTCGGCGCCGGCCTGTCGTCGTCCGCGGCGCTCGAGTGCGCCGTGGCGCTAGCGCTCGACGACGTCGCGGGCCTCGGCCTCGCGGCGTCCGACGCCGGGCGGGCGACGCTCACCTCGGCGTGCATCCGCGCCGAGAACGAGATCGCGGGCGCCCCGACGGGCGGCATGGACCAGTCCGCGTCGCTGCGCGCGCAGGCCGGGCACGCCCTCCTCCTCGACTGCCGCCCGGGGCTCGACCCCGCGCGGTCCGCCGAGCAGGAGCCGTTCGACCTCGAGGCAGCCGGCCTGGCCGTCCTCGTCATCGACACGCGCACCGAGCACCAGCTCGTCGACGGCCAGTACGCGCAGCGCCGTGAAACGTGCGAGGCAGCCGCGCAGACGCTCGGACTGACCACCCTGCGCGAGCTCGCCGACGCCGTCTCCGCGTCCGACGACCCCGCGGGGACGCTCGACGTCGCGCTCGACAAGCTGCCCGACGACGTCGCACGCCGTCGCGTACGCCACGTCGTCACCGAGATCGGCCGGGTCGTCGACCTCGTCGCGCTCCTGCAGGCTGGTCGGACCGACGAGATCGGCCCCATCATGAATGCCTCCCACGCGTCCCTGCGCGACGACTACGAGGTCTCGTGCGTCGAGCTCGACGTCGCGGTCGAGGCAGCGCGCGTCGCCGGCGCCCTCGGAGCCCGCATGACCGGCGGCGGCTTCGGCGGCTCCGCCATCGCACTCATCCCCGCCGACCGGGCCGAGCCCGTCGCCGACGCCGTCTGCGCGGCCTTCGAACGCGAAGGCTTCCGCTCCCCCGGCTTCCTCCTCGCGCAGCCCCCCGCCGCAGCCGACGCCATCGCCTGACCGGAGCAGCCCTCGCTCCCCCCGAAGGGCCAGAGCGCTCCGGGGATCGCGGCTGGCGGCGAGAGGACGGCCCGGGTGGGTCAGTCTCCCAGCGTGACGCGGAAGATGCGCTCGTTGCTGTTGTCGGCCGTGCTGTCCTTGTCACCCTGGGTCGTAGTGGTCAGCCACAGACCGTTGCCGGGAGCCGGCTCGACGGTGCGCAGACGGCCGTAGGTCCCCGTGAAGTAGGACTGGAGGTTGGTCAGGCTGTCGCCCTCGATCGTGGTGCGGTACATCCGCTCACCTCGGGCGCAGGCGACGTAGAGCGCATCGCGGACGATGGCGATTCCTGAGCAGGAGCCGTCAGCGGTCCGGTAGGTGCGCTTGGGTGCGGTGAAGGCGGAGCTGTTGCACGAACCGGACGTGCCCTCGCACTCGGGCCAGCCGTAGTTGGCGCCACGGGTGATGAGGTTGGTCTCGTCCATGATCGCGTTGCCGAACTCCTGCTCCCACAGCCGGCCGCGGGAGTCGAAGGCCAACCCTTGCGGGTTGCGGTGGCCGAGGCTCCACACGGCGTTGCCGAACGGGTTGTCCGACGGGATGCTGCCGTCCGGGTTGATCCGCAGGATCTTGCCGTTGAGGCTGCTGCGGTCCTGCGCTGCGCCGGCGTTCTGGGCGTCGCCGGTGGCCACGTAGAGCTTGCCGTCCGGGCCGAACCGCAGGCGTCCACCGTCGTGGAACTTGTTGCGTTGGATGCCGCTGACCAAGACCTGCGTGGAGCCGGTGTTCAGCCGGTCGTTCTCGTAGCGCATGCGCACGACGCGGTTGTCCGACGACGAGGTGTGCATGATGTAGAGCCAGCGGTCGTTCGCGAAGTTCGGGCCGATCTCGATGCCCAGCAGGCCGCCTTCGCCGTCTGTGCCCGAGACGTTCGGGACCGTTCCGACCGTGGTCTTCGAGCCGTTGGTCGGGTTGAGCCGCACGATGTCGTGGGCGTCGCGTCGGGTGTAGAGGATGTTCCCGTCGGGCAGGGTGAGCAGGCCCCAGGGGATGTCGCTGTCCTGCGTCACCTCGGTCACGCCGCACACCGAGCTGGTGCATGCTGAGCCGGTGCGCACGTTGGCGGTGCTGCTGCGTCCGGAGGCGTTGCCCTGCGCGTCGAGGGCCACCACCTGGTAGGCGTACGACGTGTTGGCGGAGAGCCCGCCGTCGACGAAGGTCGTGACCGGCGCCGTGGTAGAGGTTCCGGTGATCGTGCCGACCCGTGCGTTGTTGCGGAACACCTGGTACGAGCGGACCCCGACGTTGTCGCTGGAGGCGTTCCAGGTCAGCGTGACGGTGGTGCCGGACGCCCTGCCGGAGAGTCCGCCGGGCGTCGAGGGCGGCGTGCTGTCGTCCTGGCACGGGGGCGGAGTGATGCGAACGCTCGCGCTGGCCTGGGAGAGGTTACCTGCAGCGTCGCGCGCGTTGACGTAGAGGCCCCACGTCACGCCGGGCTCGACGGTGACGCTGGTCGACGTCGTGCTGCCGCTGACCGACTTGATCAGCTGGCCGTCGTGGTAGACGTCGTAGGAGGCGACGCCGACGTTGTCGCTCGCGGCGTTCCAGGAGAAGGTGACGGCGTCGCAGCGCAGGTCGCTGACCCGCGGGTTGGCCGGGACGCTCGGCGGCTGGGTGTCAGCCGAGCCGAAGCTGGTGCGCCACTTCTGGTTGTCCTGGCCGTTGCAGGTCCACATGCCCACGCTGGTGCTGTTGGCGGTGTTGCCACCGTTGACGTCCAGGCAGAGACCGGACTCGACACCGACGATCGACTGGTCGGCGTTGACGCGCCACTTCTGGTTCTCGCCGCCGTTGCAGGTCCAGATCTGCGCGACGGCGGGGGCGGTGGTGTCATGCCCCGCGACGTCCAGGCACATCGGGCTGTCGAAGACGCGCAGCTCGCCGGCGGGGGTGAGCGTCCAGCCCTGGTTGTCCTGGAGGTTGCAGTCGTAGATGTTGACCGGGGTGCCAGGGGTCGCGCGGTTGCCGGTCACGTCGAGGCAGCGGCCGGAAGCTACTCCGACCACGGGCGCGCCGGTGTAGGCCTGGGCGGGAACGGCGCTCTGGGCGACGACCAGCACGCTTGCGGAGACGGCGATCGACGCCACCATTGCGAGCAGCCGGCGCGCCACGTTGCGGCCGGCCGGAGTTCGATTCCGATGCACGTTGTCCTCCGAGGTTCGGTGATGTGAGGAACAAGACCTACGGCACGCGACAGAGGAGGCTGCGGCGCCGAACTGTACCTGAGACCTCCGTTCTCGCTCGTCGTGTTACGCCCAGAAACTGGTACCAGGCGGTCGGCGTGACATACCGCGCCGTGCTCGAGCTACGGCCCGGTGCGAGGCCACCTCAGCGGTCGGTCGCACCAGGGCCGTAGCCGAGCAGTCACGGGGGAAACGTGCGCGCGGTCAGCCGCGGCGCCATTTCTGGTTGGCGCCGTTGCCGCAGGACCACTGACCCAGCACCGCTCCATCGCCCCGGTTCCAAGAGAGGATGTCGACGCACCTGTTCGACTGCCGGTTGACGAGGTCGCCCGCCGAGGTGAGCAGGAACTGTTGGGCCGCACTGCCCGAACAGGTCGCCAGCTGGATGGCAGCGCCTTCAGCGGTGGAACCTCCCGCGACGCTCATGCACATGTTGCCCTCTGTCCGCACGGTGCCGTTCACGAACTCCCACTGCTGGTTCGTCTGGCCGTTGCAGGTCCACATGGACAACTGCTGCCCGGCGCTGAAGTTGTATCCCGGAACGTCGATGCACTTGTTGTTCCAGTTGCTGATGATCGCCCGGCCAGACGGCATGTTGGCCGGCGTGACGGCCTGCATGATCACCGCGCCGATGGTCTCGACCGCGCGGGTGTTGTCCCGCGGCGTCTGCGTGTCCCAGCGGTTCCACGTGACGTTGAGATCGGTGCGCCGCGCATCCCATGCCGCGTCGGCGTTGCGCTTCATGAAGCCGTAGTACTCGCCCCACAGGTTGTTCTCGCGCACGAACTCGCCCATTCCCCGCGCGAACTCCGACTGCCAGGTCCCCTCACGCTGCCCGTTGCTCATGATGCCGTTCCGGGTGTGCTCCCGGATGACGTAGTCGGTCGTGCGCTTGGCGTCGTCGAAGACGGATTGGCCCCCCATGTTGCGGTAGATGGCCTGCGCGGCGCTGATGAAGGCGCCGGCCGAGTACACCGACTGACCGCTGGAGAGGTCGCCGTTCGCGCGGATGGTCTCGTGCACGCCGCCCGTGGTCCTGTCGAGCAACGTCTCCCACACCCAGTCGTAGATGTCTCGAGCCTTGTCGAGGTACTCGCGATCGCCGTTCGCTTCGTAGATGAGGACGCCGAGGATGACCGCCGGGCTGTTGCTCAGCGCGTTCTTGTCGTCCTCGCGGATGTCCCACCAGATCCCGCCGCCGAGGGCGTCGTCCCACCCGCGGTCGTACACCCGGTCGAAGGCGTACTGCGCCTGCCTCAGGTACCTGGGATCTCCGGCGATCTCGTAGCCGCGGGCGAAGGCCAGGCCGGCCCAGAGCAGATCGTCGTTGTATTCGTTCCAGTTCCAGTCGTAGAGACCGCCCGAACCTTGGTTCTGCTCCAGGAAGGTCTCGAGGAGGCGGACGACGAGATCGCGTGTCGAAGGGTCCTGAGTGCTGTCGTACACGTCCTGGACGCCCTGGATATCCAGGGCCTGGCGCCAGAAGTAGTCCTTCTCCGTCGTGTCGAGCGACTCCCTGTAGTACCTGTGGGTGCCGTTCGAGACGAGGAACGCGTCGTTGAACGCGTCCAGGGCCGCATCGGTGTTCACCGTGTACGGCGCCACGTCGGCGGGAGCGGCGCTCGCGGCGCCCTGCGTCGCCGTCACGCCCCCGAACGCGAGCACCACGGTGATCGCCGCAGCGAACATCGAACGTGGCGACCGGAGTCGGCGCTGATTCGCGGTGCCGCGGTCCCTCGTGGCGGGTACCACGACGGTGGTGTTCGATCGAGAACGCCCGTGACGAGCCTCGTGCCAGAGCATGGCGGATTCCTCCTTGAATGACGGTGCCGAGCTGCGCTTCGTCGCGCTACCTCTCGATGGCGACTCGTGAACGGCTCCTCTCTGAGCTCGACGTGTCCCAAAGTTGGTCCGCGCAGGAGCGCAGGACGGCGCTCCCGGGCCCTGGAACCGGTCCGTCGGGTGCGGGGCACACCCGACGGACCGGAGTCGTGATCGCCTCCGACGTTGCAGAACGTCCCGTTGGCGAGAAGTGATAGAAATGGATGCGCAGCGGTCGTAGATGGTGGATCCGCACGATTCTCCTTCGAATGTGGTGCGTCCATCCGCGAGGGACGAGTATCCAAGATGCTAGGACGGCCGACGGCGATCGAACAATAGAATGATCGTAGCTGTTCCGTTCTCACCCTCGACCGATCAGGACCGATCAACGGCAGGGTCCGCTTCTCGGCGTCCCTCGTTCGGCTCGGCGACAGTGTCAGCTCCGCGCCCACCTCTGGTTCGTTCCGTCGTTACAGGTCCACAGCACAAGCCTGGTGCCGTTGGCCTGGCCGCCTGCGAACGCGTCGAGGCACTTGCCGGACTGCACACCGACGACTGAGCCGTCCGCGTTCACAGTCCACTTCTGGTTGTCGCCCCCGTTGCAGTCGTAGATCTCCACCGGTGTCCCGTCGGTCGTCGCGCCGCCATGTGCGTCGAGGCACTTGTTGCCATAGACCCGGAGCTCCCCCGACGAGCTCGACGTCCACCGCTGGTTGGCGCCGCCGTTGCAGTCGTACAGCGTCACTGCGGTGCCGTTGACGGTGCTGCCCCCGGGGACGTCGACGCAGCGCTGAGACTGCACACCGCGCAGCGGACCGGTGCTGCCACCCGGCGATCCGGCCCCCTCGAGGCACGTGTCCTTGCCGGGCTCCGCGGCGCACACCACGGCGGCGAACCCGCCGTTGGTCACCGTGGGGATGGTCAGCGTCTCGGAGGTCGTGGCGCGGACCGTGCGCCGCACCGTCGCCGATCCGGAGCTGCCGTCGACCAAGAGGTCCACGATCACGTTGCTGCTCGAGGAGAGCCCGGCGAGCGGGAGCGCCAGCGATGCTCCGGACCCGGAGCGCATGCCGCCGACGAACCAACGGTCACCGGACTGTCGCCCCATGACCACGGACTGCGCCGGCGTACCGCTCAGCAGCCTGGTCTCCCCCCAGTGCGCCGGGATGTTCTGCAGGAACGGGGTCGCGTTCGGCTGGGTCGCGTACGACTCCGGGTTGTCCCCGAAGTGCTGCCAGCCCGTCTCGTAGACGATCCCCTTGGCCACCTCGTGCGCGTGCGAGTGGTTGTTGATACCGCGCGAGAAGACGGTGGGCGTGAAGTCCATCGAACCCACCACGTTGCGCGTGAACGGCAGGATCAGGTTGTGGGGCGACGACGGCCAGCTCTCCTCGCCGCGCACGGACTCGTAGGACATGATGTGCGGCCAGGTGCGCTGCATTCCCGTCGGCAGCGAGGAACCGTGGAAGTTGATCATCAGCTCGTGCTCCGCCGTGTCGGCTGCGACGGCGTCGTACCAGCGGTGGATCGCCTGGCTGTCGGAGTCCATGAAGTCGACCTTGATGCCGCTGACGCCCCAGGACTTGAGCCTCGGGAGCCATTCGTCGCGCTGCGCCTGTGTCTGCAGGTCGCGACTGTGGAACCAGGCGATGACGTCCACGCCCTTGCTGTGCGCGTAGTCGACCGTGCGTGGCACCCAGGCCGCATTCCAGCCCTCGTCGAGCAGCACGTACTCCCAGTCCATCCTGTCCGCGAGGTCGATGTAGTCGCGCTGGCGCGCCTCGTTGCTCGTGCTGCCGTTCGACTCCGTGAGCCAGCTCCAGCTGGAGACGCCCGGCTTGATCCACGAGGCATCCTCGCCGGCGAGCTGGTTCGACGTGGCGAGGTCGTCCACGAGGGTGGACTCGACGATCGTGTCCAGACCGCCGACGATCGCGACCCGCCAGGGCGTCGAGAGCGGACCGGTGGAGGTGACCGGCTGCCCCTGGAAGAGATCCATCCCGTAGCTCAGCGATCCGCGAGCGTGCGTGAGGTGCTGGGCCGAGTAGTCGCCGTGCAGGTCGGCCTCGGTCAGCAGGACGTAGTCGTCGCCCTGCTGGAACAGCGCGGGGTAGCCCGTCTGACCGCTCGAACTGCCGTTGGCGGCCGTGCTCGTCATCCATTCGGACTCGTAGTTGTGCGAGTACGAGCTCTGCATCCAGGCAGCGCCGTCGCGCGCGAGGCGCCACTCACCGGACTCGTCGTCCACACGGTGCTGACCCCCGCCGGCAAGCAGGTACCGGTACGCGACACCGTCCTCCGACGCACGGACCGCGATCGAGATCTGGGCACCGCTGGAGTTCCTGAACACGAAGACGGACTCGTTGTGCGTGTACTTGCGCTGCTCCTCCTTGCCCGTCGTCATCGAGTAGGAGTCCGAGACCACGGAGCTCCTGCGCTCGACGAAGGTCAACCCCGAGCGGAAATCGCCGTCCGATCCCGCGAGGCCGAGGCGTGCGGCCGACGCCACGAGCGCCCCACCGTCGTAGACCTCGACAGCCGCACGCCCCGCCGAGTTCAACGTGAGCTGAGCGCTGATCGTCGAGCCAGCAGGGGCCCGGGTCTCCCAACGACCCACGACCTCCGGCTCTTCCGGCTCATCGGCGTTGCAGACCAGCTTCGCGTCCGCCCAGTCGGCGTGGTCGCCGTTCTTGCCGTCCGTACCCTCCACGGTCTGCAGGACGAGCGTCTGGACACCGGTGACATCCGCCGTCAGCGCGCGCGGCCCGTCGGCTCCCGTCACCACACCACTGTCAGCGAGCACCCGCCCGTCCCCGAGCACCCTGAACTGCGCCGAACCCGCACCACCGGCCACCTCGTCGTCGATCCCGACGAACGAAGAGAACGAACGACAGTTCGCGTCGAGGTCGACCGAGACCGAACCAGGGGCATGCATACCGACGCCCTTGCTATAACCGACACCACCGATGGTGATCGGTCCCCCGTCACGGGCCCCCGCTTCACCGTTCGACATGTTTCGCTCGACCGGGCCGTAACCGTTCGACTCCGCCGACCACGAGATGTCCGAGACGAACACCTCGCCCGTGGGCGCGGCACTCGCCGGCCCGGCGGCACCGACGAGCGCCGCAGTGCCGATCAGGAGACCGGCGGTGAAGAATGCAGTTGATGAGACCCCGCGGGGCCATGAAAGTAGAGTTCGCACGATTCTCCTTTGAACGTGGCGCGCCCATCCGCGACGGACGATGTGCAGATCGTAGGACGGCCGCGGACGGTCGATCAACGAACTGATCGAAACTGCCTATCGTTGGATCTCGACCGATCAAAACTGATCAGCGATTCTCGCGTCTCTGAGCAACATTTCTTGGTGGCCGCAACTCTTCGGATCTGATGGTGAGCGCCGGCGGACCGACCTGGTCAGAATGGATCGAGGACCCCTGGTGACGGGCCCGATGATCCCCCGGGCGCGCCGTCCGGCGGCCGGCGCGCAGGTCGGCGCGCACGCATGGGAATCCGAGCGCGCGGTCGTAGAGCCCGTCACCAGGTCACGGCTTGCTGGTCGTGTTCTCGTCTCAGGGGTGTCGCCCGTGGTCGGGTCGCACATGTCCCCTCGGCGGGCCGTCGGGATGCACGCCGAGCTTCACCTCGCACTCCTCGCACACGGGATCACGGCGTGAGGAAGTACCCGGCGCTGAGCGCTCCCGGGATGCGTGGGAGGGCGACCGCTCCGAGGGTGGGAACATGTCCGCAACCGGGCCTCGACCCGCGCTCGACGGGGCCCGCGGCACCGACGAGAGGACCACCGTGACCGACCCGAACTCCCCCGACCCCGACCCGCAGGCCAGCCCGGGCCGCTCCCCGGCCGCCGACTTCTCGGCCAGCGGGAACGTCCAGCCCGGGGAGACGCCTCCGGCGGAGGACCAGGTGAGCGCCCCGCAGGGACACGAGGAGCACGGCCCGGCGCGCGCGACGCCGTGGATCTGGATCGCTGTGGTCGGGGGCGTCGCCGTGCTGACGGCGCTCCTCTTCGTCGGCTACGCCGTGGGGCTGCTGGACTGAGGACGGGCGACGCGCACCGCAGCGACCCCGAGGGACCGCACCTCCCACCCCGCGGAGCGCCACCGCGCCGGGTCGACGACGTTGCGCGCGTCGACCAGATGGCGCGCGGTGACGACGTCCGCCAGGGCGTCCGGGTCGAGCTCGCGATACTCGTCCCACTCCGTAGCGAGCACGACGACGTCGGCGTCCGCGACCGCCTCGTGCGCGTCCGCCGCGTAGCCGAGCTCGGGCGCCACGGCCTGGGCGAGCGCGAGAGCCTGGGGGTCGGTGACCACGACGTCGGCGCCGTCGGCCGCGAGCGCGCGGGCGAGCGCGAGGGCCGGGGAGCTGCGGACGTCGTCGCTGTCGGGCTTGAACGCGGCGCCGAGGACCGCGACCCGGTGGCCGACGAGGGCGCCGCCGCAGGCGGCCCGCACGAGCTCCACGGTCCTCTCCCGGCAGCGCTCGTTGATGGCGTCGACCTCGTCGAGGAACGACACGGCCCGGCCGACCCCGAGCTCGCGCGCCCGTGCCGAGAAGGCGCGGATGTCCTTGGGCAGGCACCCCCCGCCGAACCCGAGCCCGACCCCGAGGTACTCCCCGCCGATGCGGCGGTCGAGCGCCATCGTGCCCACGAGCGCGACCGCGTCGCCCCCGGCGGCCTCGCACACCTCCGCCATCGCGTTGGCGAACGAGATCTTCGTCGCGAGGAACGCGTTGGCGGCGACCTTGGCGAGCTCCGCCGTCGCGAGGTCCGTCACGAGGCGCGGCACACCGTCGGCCAGGAGGCTCGCGTAGACGGCGTCGAGTCGCGCCACGAGCGCGTCGCCCTCGCCCGGCACGCCGTAGACCAGGCGGTCCGGGTGCAGGGTGTCGGCGACGGCGTGCCCCTCGCGCAGGAACTCGGGGTTCCAGGCGAGCCCGACGCCGTCGGGCAGGTCGGCCGCGAGGCGTGCCGCCGTCCCCACCGGGACGGTCGACTTGCCCACGACCGCCGTGCCCGGCCGCAGGTGCGGGCGCAACGCGGCCAGGGAGGCGTCGAGCTGCTGCAGGTCGGCCCCGCCGCTGCCCGCCGACTGCGGGGTCCCGACGCACAGGAAGTGCACCTCTGCCTCCGCGGCGGCCGCGACGTCGGTCGAGAAGCGCAGCGAGCCCACGGCGCCCCGGTCGCCCAGGAGTGCCGTGAGCCCGGGCTCGAAGAACGGCGCCCGACCCTCCGCGAGCGCCTCCACCCTGGCGCGGTCGACGTCGATGCCCACGACGTCGTGGCCCAGGTGCGCCATCGCCGCGGCGTGGACCGCGCCCAGGTAGCCGCAGCCGTGCACGGAGATCTTCATGGCCGCACCCCCGTGGGGGACGTGCCCGCGGCGACCGTGCCCACCCCGGCGGCACCCGCGCGCTCGGCCTCCTCGCGGAACCACGCGACGGTGCGCGCCAGGCCCTCCGGCCACGGCGTGCGCGCGCACCAGCCCAGGGTCCGCTCGGCGAGGCCGGTGTCGGGCCGGCGCCGCCGCGGGTCGTCCTCGGGGAGGTCGACGTGCACGACGCCGGCGTCGCTCCCGGTGGCGGCCAGGACGTCCTGCGCGATCCGGGCGACGGTGAGCTCCGTCGCGTTGCCCAGGTTCACCGGGCCGGGTTCTCCCGACCGCGCGAAGGTCAGGATCCCCTCCACGAGATCGTCCACGTAGCACACGGAGCGCGTCTGCGAGCCGTCTCCGGCCACCGTCAGCGGCTCTCCCGCGAGCGCCTGCCGCACGAACGTCGGGACCATCCGCCCGTCGTGACCCCGCATCCGCGGCCCGTAGGTGTTGAAGATCCGGACGATCCCCACGTCCACGCCGCGGCTGCGCCGGTACGCCGCCGTGGTGGCCTCGGCGAACCGCTTCGCCTCGTCGTAGACGCTGCGGGGCCCGACCGGGTTGACGTGCCCCCAGTAGTCCTCGCGCTGCGGGTGCACCTCGGGGTCGCCGTACACCTCCGACGTCGAGGCGAGGACGAACCGCGCCCCCGACCGCGACGCGAGCTCGAGGCCGTGGCGGGTGCCCGCCGAGCCGACCAGGAGCGTCTCGAGCGGGAGCCGCAGGTAGTCGGCGGGCGAGGCGGGCGAGGCGAGGTGGAGGACGAGGTCCACGTGATCGGCGTCGGGCACGTCGAGGCCCGCCGAGACGTCGGCCTCGAGGAACCGGAACAGCGGCTCGTCGTGCAGGGTCGCGAGGTTGCGGGCGTCGCCCGTCGACAGGTCGTCGACGCAGACCACCTCGGCGCCCGAGGCGACGAGGGCCTCGCACACGTGGCTGCCCACGAACCCGGCGCCCCCGAGCACGACCGCACGGCGTGCGCGGTCCCGCGCCACCGGCGCGCTCACCGGCCGCTCCCGGTGCCACGCACGTTCGCCGGCGAGCCGCCGTTCGCCTCGACCCACGAGCGGATCTCGTCGTGGTCGGTGGTCGTCCTCGTCTCCGACGTGTCAGCCATGGTCGCCTCCGGAAGACCGCGCGACGGCGTCCTGGGGCGTGCAGCCCCGTCCGATCGGTCGCGCTCGTGCGACGGGCTCGCTGCTGGACCCGGGACCTTCACGCTCGCACGGCTACCGGACGCACGCATGCGGTGCTCCCGGCCGCGACCGGACGCCGGGCGAGCGAACCGGCTCGATGTCACGGTAGGCCGATGAACGCGAGCGCGACGTCGGACCAGCGGTCCACCGAACCCGACACCAAGCTGTCCCGGTCGGTCGGCGGCCGGCTCCTCTACCTGTTCATCCTCGGCGACGTCCTGGGCGCAGGCGTCTACGCCCTCGTCGGAGAGATGGCCGGCGAGGTGGGCGGCGCGGTCTGGCTACCGTTGCTCGTCGCGCTCGGGCTCGCGCTCCTCACCGCCGGTTCGTACGCCGAGCTCGTCACGAAGTACCCGCGCGCCGGGGGCGCCGCGGTGTTCGCGGACCGCGCGTTCCGCTCACCGCTCGTGTCGTTCCTCGTGGGTTTCTCCATGCTCGCCGCGGGCGTCACGAGCGCGGCGGGGCTCTCCCTGGCGTTCGCGGGCGACTACTTCGCGACCTTCGTCGACGCTCCGGACCGCCTCGTGGCCGTGCTGTTCCTCGCCCTGGTCGCCGCGCTCAACGCGCGCGGCATCAAGGAGTCGCTGCGCGCGAACGTCGCGATGACCGCCGTGGAGCTGTCCGGGCTCGTGCTCGTGGTCGTGCTGGCGGCCGTCGTGCTCGGCCGGGGCGACGGCTCCCCGGAGCGGGTCACGCAGTTCGCGGAGGGCACGACGCCGGCACTCGCGGTCCTCGCCGCGGCGATCCTGGCGTACTACTCGTTCGTCGGGTTCGAGACCTCGGCGAACCTCGCCGAGGAGGTGCGCGACGTCCGCCGGACGTACCCGCGTGCGCTGTTCGGCGCGCTCGTCACCGCCGGGGTCGTGTACGTGGCGGTCGGGGTGGCCGCGGTCGTCGTCGTGGACCCGGGGACCCTCGCCGGGTCCACGGGTCCGCTCCTCGAGGTCGTCGACGCCGAGGGTTCCGTCCCCGCCTGGGTGTTCTCGCTCGTTGCCCTGGTCGCGGTGGCCAACGGGGCGCTGCTCACGATGATCATGGCGAGCCGGCTCGCGTACGGCATGGCGGAGCAGGGCCTCCTGCCGCCGGTGCTCGGGCGCGTCCTGCCGCGCCGTCGCACGCCGTGGGTCGCCATCGTCATGACGACGGCGGTCGCCATGGGCCTCGTCTTCACGGGCGACGTGGCGGCGCTCGCCGAGACCGTCGTCCTGCTCCTCCTGCTCGTCTTCGCCTCGACGAACGTCGCGGTGCTCGTCCTGCGGCGCGACCCCGTCGACGAGCCGCACTTCCGGGTCGCGACGGTGGTACCCGTCCTCGGCGTCGCGTCCTGCGTCCTCCTGCTGACCCAGCAGGACGGCGCCACGTGGCTGCGCGCCGGGGCGCTCCTCGCGGTCGGCGTCGTGCTCTACGTCGTGATGCGCTGGACCGGTGGCACCCGGCGCGGTCGCGCTACGTGATCGGGTGCGCGCGGGAGGACTCGAACCCCCGACGCCCGGCTCCGGAAGCCGGCGCTCGGTCCGCTGAGCTACGCGCGCTGGCGCTCTTGAGCGTCGAGCAGACGGGACGCCGGGGCGTCCGGGTGCCTTCGGAGGGAGTCGAACCCCCGTCTCCGCTTCCGTAGAGCGGCGTCGTGTCCACCGGACCACGAAGGCAGCACATTTCTTGGCCCACGCGAGGCGCGGGCGCACGGCCATGCGCACCAATGACGCGTGGCGGGCGGCCGCAACGAGCTTGGGTACCAGAGCCCACCACTTGGCACACTATTCACGCCGTCGGACGCCTCGCTGCCGGGACGGCGAGCGGCGCGCTCGCCCTGTCGGCGACACCCGGTAAGGTTCCGGACGTTCCGGACACACCTCCCGACGCCGATGAACCGCGCGGCGGGCCGACGACAGGAGACCCGCCGCCATGATGGGTGCCAACCACGCCGCTACCGGTGCGGCAGCGTGGATCGCGGTGACCTCGACCGCTCCGTTCGCCCTGGGCTGGCACCCCCTCACCTCGGTCGGGGTGATGACGGGCGCCGTCGTGTGCGCCGGCGCCGCCCTGCTTCCCGACGCGGACCATCACAACGGCACCTTCGCGCACTCGCTGCCGCCCGTGAGCGAGTGGGTGTCCGACGCCGTCGAGACGATCTCCGGGGGCCACCGCCAGGGCACGCACTCCTTCCTCGGCATCGCGGTGTTCATCGCGCTCGCCTGGGCGGCCGGGCTCGTCACGGTGGAGACCGAGTCGTTCGGCACCGTGTACGTCGGCGCAGGCGTGCTGGCGGTCCTCCTCGTCGCGCTCGCTCTCAAGGCGCTCAAGCTGACGCGTCGCGGCAAGCTCGCGCCGTGGCTCACCTCGCTCACGGTCGCCGCGCTCGTGGCGCTCTTCTCGCCCGAGGAGTGGAACTGGCTCCCCGTCGCCGTCGGCATCGGGGTGAGCGTGCACATCCTCGGTGACGTCCTCACGACGAACGGCGCACCCCTGCTCTGGCCCGTCAAGCTCCGCTCGCCGCGCTGGGTGCGTCGGTCGTTCCTCGTCGACGACGTGTGGCGGCCGGGCGGCAGCTTCGCCGTGCCGCTGCTCGGTGACACCGGGTCGGTGCGCGAGTGGATCCTCGCGACAGCCGTCGGGCTCTACGCGACGGTCGGGTTCGTGTGGGCGGCGCTCGACCAGATGGGCTTCGACACGTACGGGACGTACGAGCGCGTCACGACCGCCGTCACGACCGCCGTCACCGGTCTGCTCGGCGGCGCCTGAACCGACCCCCCGGACCGGCCGGGGCCCTGCCGGAGATCCGGTCTGCACCCGCGTTCGTAATTCCCTTGCCCGGCCGGCACGGCCACTGGCAGGGTCGCACCCGAGCCGCCCGCGCCGTCGGGCACCGGAGGAGAGGAGGAACGCCGTGAGCTGGAGCATCCACGCCCGCGTGTCCACCACCCCCGGGAGCGCCGACCACCGCTGAGCGGTCCGGCACCTTCGCCGCCGCCCGTCCTCGACGACAGGTACCCGCGCGCTCCCCCCTCCTCGAGGAGCCGCCGTGCACGAGCACGACCTGTCCGACCCGTACCTTCCCTCCGCGCGTGGCCCGCGCACTCCCCCGCCCCGCCGCCTGCGCCGCCACGACGAGCGGTACGACGCGACGTCCGACATGACCTACGACCTGGCCTTCGAACCTGCCCCCGGCTCGCCCTTCGGGCGGCTGCCCGACGAGGCGGCGGTGCCCGGCGTCCTCGATGCGGCGATCGGCGCCGACCAGCGCTGGTCCACGTGGTCCTCCGTCGAGAAGGGCCAGCGCGGGCCCGACCCTCGACCCGACTGGGTCGTGACCGCCGACGCGGCCGTCGACTCCGAGCTCGGCGTGCTCAAGACCGGCAAGGAGGCGGACGTGTTCCTCGTCGAGCGCGCCGTCCCCGACGACCCGGAGCGGCGCTCGCTCCTCGCGGCCAAGCGCTACCGCGACCTCGACCACCGCTCGTTCCGCCGCGACACCGTGTACACCGAGGACCGTCGCGTCCGGCGCACGCGCGACCAGCGCGCGCTCGACCGCAAGTCCCGCTACGGCCGCCAGGTCGCGGCGGGCCAGTGGGCCGCGGCCGAGTTCGCCGCTCTGTGCGAGCTGTGGTCGGCGGGCGCACCGGTGCCCTACCCCGTGCAGATCGACGGCAACGAGATCCTCATGGAGTTCGTCGGCACGTCCGACGGTGTCGCCCACGAGGCCGCGCCCCGGCTCGCCCGCGCGCACCCGGACCCGGACCTCCTCGCGGCGTGGTGGGACCAGCTGCGCGACGGGATGGCGGTGCTGGCCCGCCTGGGGTACGCGCACGGCGACCTGTCGCCGTACAACGTGCTGGCGGACGGCGACCGGATCGTCATCATCGACCTCCCGCAGGTCGTGGACCTCGTCGCCAACCCGTTCGGGACCGAGCTGCTCCTGCGCGACTGCCGCACGATGTCCGCCTGGTTCACCTCGCGAGGGCTCGACGCGGACGCCGAGGAGCTGTTCGCCATGCTCCTCGCCCAGGCGTGGTGACCCGCCGCGCGCCGGGAGGCGACGCACGGTAGAACGGGGAGATGGAGCCCCACGCCGAGTCCTTCGACGCCGACGACGTCCAGACGTTCCTCAACTCCTACGGGGTCGCGCTCTCGACCGGGGATCTCGACGTGATCATGGAGAGCTACGCGTTCCCCGCGCTGATCGTGGGAGCGACGCGGACCGTGCCGCTCCCCGACCCCGAGTCAGTGCGCGAGTCGACGCTCGAGACCGCCCGGGGGTTCCGCGAGCGCGGGCTCGTCGGCGTCGTCGCCCACCTCGAGCAGGTCGAGGAGGTGGGCGACGCGCTCGTGTGGACTCAGGTGCGGTGGAGCTACCGCGACGAGTACGCGAACGAGCAGGAGGCGCAGGAAGTCCGGTACCTGCTGCGCCGCGCCCGCGACACGTTCGAGGTGTGCGTCGAGGTCCGTCTCGACGGCGCGTCCTGAGCGACCTGTGGTCGCGGCCGTGCGCGGGTCGTCAGCAGCCAGGGTCGACGACGTCCGCTCCCGCCGCCACGAAGTCGAGCCGGACCCCGGGCTCGGCCGCCACGAGGGGCACCGGGTCGCCGTGCTCCCAGTTCCGCGGCACGAGGACGTAGTACCCGCCGGACCGGGTGAGCAGGACGTAACCCGTCGAGCGGTACGGCAGTGCCGCTCCCTCCGAGCAGCTCGCGGCGGAGCCCGTCGTGACGAGCCCGAGGTCGTCGGCGCTGCGGACCACGACGCCCGCGGCGCCCGGGAGCTCCGCCACGAACTGGCGAGCGCGCTGCGTCCCGACGGCCGCCGAGTAGTCGGCGACCGCCCAGAACAGCGCGAGCGCCACGAGCACGAAGACCGCACCCCACTCCGTGAGGCGCGTCCCGGCGCGGACCTGGACGTCCGCGGCACGTCGATGGGCGACGACGGCCACCGACAGCACGACCACGCCGAGGGCGAGGCACGCGGGCGCGACCCAGCTCCACGCGTCCGGGAGGAGCACGACCCCCAGCGCGCGGAGCACGCCGATCGCGACGAGCGCCGTCCCGACCACCGTCGCCGTCACCCGCTGCCGGTGCCCGTCGACCGATCGGCGCACACGCTCGGGGACCACGCTCCACGTCCACAGGAGCACGAGGACCCCGACGGAGACCACGAGGAGCGGGACGAGCAGGCCGTCCTGGGACCGGAGGAGATAGTCCTGCGTCGTGAGCTGGAGGACGGTGACGTCGACCCCGAGGTACTGCAGGAAGTACGTCGCGTGAGACCGGCCGAAGAAGTACAGCAGCCCTGTGACGAGCGTCGCCGGCGCGACGACCTGCGTGAGGATGCGGGCCACGCGGGGGATGTCGCCCGCCCCGTCGACGTCGGCCGTGTCGATCGTGGCGGGGGCGGCTGGCCGTTCCTCAGCCATCGTCGCCACCCGGGGCCGACGGCGCGTCGGCCGGGGGCACCTCTTCGGCCGGCAGATCGTCCGGTTCGGCCGGCGGGACGACGTCCTCTCCCGGCGCCGGGACCTCCCCCTCGGGCACGGACGTCGTGGTGTCGTCCGGGACTGACCCGTCACCACCGTCGCCGCCCTCGGTGCCTTCCTCGCCGTTCTCCCCGGGCTCGGGCGGACACTGCACCTTGACCACGAGCTCGGACTCGCTATCGACGATCGTGCCAGAAGCGGGTCGTAGGCCCGCGAAGGTGCATTCCCTGCGGTCTTTCTCAACGCCCACCACCTCCTCGACCAGCTTGAGGCACGGCTCCTGCGCGTCGCACGCCACCGCCACGGCCTTTCTGAGGTCGACCAGCGCATCGTCAATCTGCCGGGTCGTCTGGGTGAAGGGCGGAATCTTCACCGGCGACGGGATCGCTCCCCCACCGCCACCGGAGTCTCCACCGCGCGATCGATCCCGTGCCGCATCTCCTCCGCCTCCGCCTCCGCCTCCGCCGCCGCGGTCGCCGCCAGGAGCGTCGCTGGTCGAGGTGTCGCTCGTCTCGACGCCGCCGTCCGCGACGGCGGGCCGTTCGCCACCGTCGTCTCCGGCGGGGCTCGGCCGTGCGCAGCCCGACAGCCCCAGGGCCGCGAGGAGCACGACGGCGACAAGGACGTTCGAAGAGCTCTGTGACGGTCTCATGATCGCCTCCCCTGGAATGTGTGGCGTCCGGCACTCTCCTGGAGGGAGCGCCGTGCGCGTCGGCATGATGCGCTGTCGGCTTCTCGTCGTGCGACGGGCGCGACCCGTCAGTGGAAGTCGCGCGACGTCGTCGCGACCTGCAGCGAGAGCGGGGCGAGGTGCTCTGCGACGAGGTTCGTCGCGCCGTCGGCCCGCTCGAGCCGCCCGCGCACGACGAGCGCCGCCGACCCGCGCGCGACCTTCCGGAACCGCTGCCACAGCCCGGGCGAGCACACGACGTTGAGGATCCCCGTCTCGTCCTCGAGGGACAGGAACGTCACGCCGCCGGCGGTCCCGGGCCGCTGACGGTGCGTGACGACGCCGCCCACAGCGACCCGCGACGGCGGGTGCGGCCGTGTCCCCGGCACCTCGCCCGCCGCACGCTCGGCGTCGTCGACGCGCTCGATCTCCCGCGACACCTCGACGGCGCCGACGACGGTGAGCACGCCCGCGGCGGTCAGTCCGTCGCGCACGTACTGGGTCGGGTAGGAGTCGGCGGACACGCCCGTGGCCCACACGTCGGCGACGGCGGTCTCGACGTCGGTCATGCCCGGTAGCTCGGGGGCCTCCACGCCGACGCTCACGCCCGCCAGTGTGCCCGGGCCCTCCTGCGCGAGCGCACCGGCGGCCCACAGCGCCTCGCGCCGCGTCACGCCGAGGCTGTCCGTCGCCCCCGCGGTCGCGAGGCCTTCGAGCTGGGCCGTCGTGAGGTCGACGCGCCGCACGAGGTCGCGCAGGTCGCGGAACGCCCGCCCCTCCCCCGCGGCGCCGTCGTCCGACGACGCACCGACCGGCCGTGCCACGCCGTCGTCCACCGTCCCCCGCGCCGCGACGACCCGCTCGGCCGCCTCCTTGCCCAGCCCGCGCACGCTCGCGAGCCCGAGCCGCACCGCGAGCGTCAGGTCCGGCTCCGGCCCGAACGCCGGGTCGATCCGCACGGCTCCACCACCGGGAGAGGGGGTTGGTGGGGACCGCCGAGGGCCGTGGTCGGGCCTGGCGGGAGGACCCGAGGAACGAGGGTCCGGAGGGTAGGCCCGAGCGCGGTCTCCACCCTCTCCTTCGTACGCCGACACCCGCTCGACCGTCGCCTGCACCTCGGACGCGTTGACGTCCGGGCGCAGCACGGTCACGCCGTGGCGCCGGGCGTCGGCGACGAGCGACTGCGGCGAGTAGAACCCCATGGGCTGCGCCGCGAGCAGGCCCGCGTAGAACGCGGCGGGGTGGTGCACCTTGAGCCACGAGCTCGCGTACACGAGGAACGCGAACGAGTACGCGTGCGACTCGGGGAACCCGAAGTCGGCGAACGCCTTGAGCTTGTCGTAGATCTCCTCGCGCACCGCGGGGTCCGTGACCCCCTTCTTCTCCATCCCCTCCATGAGCCGACCGCGCAGCTCCTCCATGCGTTCGACCGACCGCTTCGACCCCATCGCCCGGCGCAGCTGGTCGGAGTCCTTGGGCGAGAAGCCCGCGACGTCGATCGCCATCTGCATGAGCTGCTCCTGGAACAACGGCACACCGAGCGTCTTGCCGAGCGACTTCTCCAGCAGCGGGTGCAGGAACGTCACCTTCTCCCGGCCCCGCGCGCGGTTGATGTACGGGTGCACGGACCCGCCCTGGATCGGCCCGGGACGGATCAGCGCGACCTCGATGACGATGTCGTAGAACTTTCGCGGGCGCAGCCGCGGCAGCGTCGCCATCTGCGCGCGCGACTCGACCTGGAACACCCCGACGGTGTCGGCCGCGCACAGCAGGTCGTACACCGCCGGGTCGTCCTCCGGCAGCGTGTGCAGCTCGAGGTGCGACCCCTCGTGCCGCTCCACGAGGTCGAACCCGATCCGCAGGGCCGTGAGCATCCCGAGCCCGAGCAGGTCGAACTTCACGAGCCCGGCGTCCGCGCAGTCCTCCTTGTCCCACTGCAGGACCGTGCGCCCCTCCATGCGCGCCCACTCGACCGGGCACACCTCGATGACCGGCCGGTCGCACATGACCATGCCGCCCGAGTGGATCCCCAGGTGCCGCGGCAGCCGCAGCATCCGGTCCGCCAGGTCGAGCACCGCGTCCGGGATCTCCCCCTCCTCCGCCGCCGACGGCGGCCGGTGCGCGGGCACGACGTCGTGCGTGTCGTCCGAGCGCAGCGCCCCCTCGATCTTCGGGTCGTCTCCGGCCGGGGTACCACGGTCGTGGTCGCCTCCGGCCGGGGGGTGCGGACCGCGCTCGGGCCTACCATCCGGACCCTCGTCCCTCGGGTCCTCCCGCCAGGCCCGACCACGGCCCTCGGCGCTCCGCACCCCCCGCCCTCTGCCGGGCCCGTCGCCCTGGTCCTCGGCGAGCGGGTCGACGACGCGCGGCCGCCGCGCGCTCCGGCCGCTCAGGTCGGGCGACCAGTCGCCCGAGGTGCCGGTGCGTGGGGAGGTGGGGTCGTCGTCACGCGAGGCGCCGCCTCGGGAGGCGCCGGTGCGTGGGGAGGTGGGGTCGTCGCGCGCGGCCGTGGTCGGGTCTGGCGGGAGCGGGCCGAGGAACGAGGCCCGCGGATGGTAGGCCGCGCGCGACGACCCCACCTCCCTCCCAGCCGAACCCACCGAACCCGACCCCACGTCACGAGACCCCCACAGCGCCGCGACCCGCGCGTCCTTCTGCGCGGTCTTCGAAGCGATCGCGCGTTCCTTGGCCGCACGGTCGGCCGCGGGCGACGACGGGTCGGGGCCGCGCAGGGAGCCCCAGCGCTCGATGGACTTGCTCCACGCGTCGGCCTGCCCGACGTCGTACCCGAGCGCGCGGGCGGCGTCGCGCACGGCGGACTTGGGCCGGTAGGAGATGACGTTCGCGACCTGCGCGGCGTGCGTGCGCCCGAACTTCGCGTAGACGTGCTGGATGACCTCCTCGCGCCGAGCGGACTCGATGTCGACGTCGATGTCGGGCGGTCCGTCGCGCTCGGGCGCGAGGAAGCGTTCGAACAGCAGCCCGTGCTTCACGGCGTCGACGGCGGTGATGCCGAGCGCGTAGCAGACGGCGGAGTTCGCGGCCGAGCCGCGGCCCTGCGCGAGGATGCCGTGGACGCGGCAGAACTCGACGAGGTCGTAGACGACGAGGAAGTAGCCGGGGAAGTTCAGGTCTTCGATGACGCGCAGCTCGTGGTCGATCTGCGCCCACGCCCCCGGGATCCTCTCCGCCTCGCGCGGCCCGTAGCGGTTCTCGCCGCCGCGGCACACGAGCTCACGCAGCCAGGTCGCCTCGGTGTGCCCGTCCGGCACGGGGTACGGCGGGAGGTCGGGCGCGACGAGGTGCAGGTCGAACGCGCACTCGTCCCCGAGCGCGGCGGCCGTCGCGACGGCCTGCGGGTACCGGTGGTGGCGCGCGAGCATCTCCGCCGCCGAGCGCAGGTGGGCCGTCGGGGCGCCGGGCAGCCACCCGTCCATGTCGTCGAGCGAGGAGCGGGCGCGCACGGCCGCGAGCGCCCCCGCGAGGTCGGCGTCGTGCGGGCGGGCGAAGTGGGCGGCGGTGGTCGCGACGAGCGGGAGCCGGGCGTCGGCGGCGAGGTCGGCGAGCGCGGCGTGCAGGTCGGCGTCGCGCGGGTCGTCGGTCGTGGTGATCTCGACGGCGACGTTGTCCGCGCCGAAGACGGCGACGAGCCGGTCGAGCTCGCGGCGTGCCTCGGCGCGCCCGGAGGTGACGAGCGCGCGCCGGACGGCGCCCTTGCGGCACCCGGTGAGCACGAGCCACTGCCCGGCGGCCTCCTCGCCGAGCGTGTCGAGGTCGTAGCGGGCGGCGCCCTTGGTCCCGGTCGCGAGGTGCGCGGTGGCGATGGCGCGCGACAGGTTGCGGTAGCCCTGGGGGCCCCGCGCGAGGGCGAGCAGGTGGGTCGATCGGGGGTCGGGCACGCCGGTGGGCGGGTCGAGGACGGGCACGCCGGTGGGCGGGTCGAGGACGGGCGCGCCGGCGGGCACGGGTGCGGGCAGGTGCAGCTCGGCGCCGAAGACCGAGGGCAGCCCGACCTTGCGCGCGGCCTCCGCGAACCGCACGACGCCGTACAGGCCGTCGTGGTCGGTGATCGCGAGCGCGGACAGCCCGAGCCGCGCGCCCTCGGCGGCGAGCTCCTCGGGGTGGGACGCGCCGTCGAGGAAGCTGAACGCGGAGTGGGCGTGCAGCTCGGCGTACCGGGGGGCGGTCGTTCGGTCAGTCATAGAGCCCCTCCACGGTCCAGCGCCCGCGCGTGCTCGCGAGGAGCAGCCCGCGGCCGTCGTCGAGCAGCACCTGCACGTGCACGCGGCGCCGGGGCGCGGGGGTCCACCAGCGCTCGGCGAGCGGCCAGGGCCCCGCCCAGTCCACGACCGCGGCGTCAGGGTCGTCCGGACCGGGCCACCGCACGCTCGCGGGCTCGCCGCTCATCGCGAGGCGCGCGTCGACGACGACGGGCCGCCCCGCGCCGTCGAGCACGACGACGTCCTGCGGCTCGACCGGGACGACCGCCGGGGCGGGGCTCGGCAGCGCGCCGGGCCACGGCAGGGCGGGGTCGCGCGGGCGCGCGACGTCCTCCCCGAACGGCACGAGGTGCAGGCGGTCGGTCGCGTCGCGCCCGCCCTGGACCTGCACGCGAAGGACGGCGTCGCCGCCGAGGATGCCCTGCACGCGGCCGAGGGCGCGGTGGGCGCGCGCGTCCTCGCCGCTCGACGCGCCCCACAGGCGCGGCTGCTCGGCCCCGGCGGGGACGACCTCCTCGGCGGTGAGGGACAGGCGGGCGAGCGGCGCGGCGTCGGGCACGACGCTCGCCCCGCCGGGCGAGCCCTCTCCCCCGCCGCGCCGCGCGGACCGGGCGGCGCGCACGCTCGTCGTGGTGAGCCAGCCCTCGAGCTGCCAGCGCACCTTGTCGGTGAGGCGCGCGGGGCTCATCGCACCCGGCCCGTCGAGGCGCCACGTGCGCTCGAGGTCGTCCCCCTCGGTGGTCCGGGCGGTGATGCGCAGCCGGCCGGCGACGAGGGACCGGGCGACGAGCTGGTCGTGCAGGTCCTCGGCGAGGCGGCGCGCGGCGAAGGTCGCGACGTCGACGCGCTCGGCGGGCGGGTCGAGCTCGGCGCTCACCGCGACGTCGGCCTCGACGCGGCGGCGCGCGGGCGGGCGCAGGTCCTCGCCGCGCGCGAGCCGGTGCGCCCACGCGCCGAGGTCGCCGAACCGGCCCTCGACGGTCGCGGGCGGCAGCGCGGCGAGCGTCCCGAGGGTGCGCACGCCGAGCCGGCCCAGGAGGTCGACGAGCTCGTCGATCGCGACGGCGGCGTCGGGCCGGGCGGCGACGTGCACGAGCTCGCGCGCGGGGCGCGGGGCGAGGAACGCGGGCGACCCGCCGGACGCGACGACGGCGGACGCGCGCGCGGCGAGCACCGCGGCGAGGATCCCGTCGGCGACGCCCACCTGGCACTCGTGCCCGGTGTGCTCGGCGACGCGCGCGACGAGCGCCTCCGCGAGCGCCGCGTCCGACCCGTGGTAGCGGCTGGCTCCGGACGCCGGGAGGAGCAGCAGCCCGGGGCGCGTGATCTCCAGGCCCGCGACGACCGTCTCGGCCGCGAGCGCGACGGGCTCGAACTCGCGCGCGTCGCGCGCGTCGTCGACGTCGAGCAGCTCGAGCTCGGGGCAGCACTCGCGGGCCCGACGGCGGCGCATCCCCCGGCGGACGCCGTGCGCTCGCGCGGTGGCCGAGACGGCGACGACGCGGCGGCCGTCGTGCGTCACGGCGGGGACGTGCGCGGGGACGTCGCGGACCGCCATCGCGGCGAGCACCGGCCAGTCCGGCACCCACAGGGCGGCCGTCCGGGTCGGGGTCGCGGTCATCCGACGAGCCTCAGCCCGGGACGGTCGGCGCGGTCCTCGACCTCGGTGCGGTCGACGGCCTCTCCCGTGCGCACGGCGGCGCCCGCCTCGACGACGGACGCGGCGTCGGGGAGCGTGCCGCTGCGCTCGGCGAGGAACGCCGGCCAGTCCTCGTGGCCGAGCGGCAGCTCGACCACGACGCGGGCGGGGCGTGCGGCGCCCCCGCGGCCCGCACGCTCGACGACGAGCGAGCGGCGCCGCAGCCAGCCCGCCCCGTGATCCGCCCCGGACCACCGGCCGCCCGTGACCGTGAGGGCGACGTGCGCGCCGGGCCACGCCGCGGCGGCGACGAGCAGCGCCCCGCGCTCCTTGGCGCGCGCCGCGAGGCGGCGACGGTCGGTGTCCGTGAGGGCGGCGTCGGGCCCGACGACCACGACGTCCAGCCCGTCGACGAGCGCAGCGATCGCGAGCGCCGCGTCCGGGCCGGGGCGCGGGACGAGCACGACGCGGTCGAGGTCCGCCCCGACGTCGGCGGCCGCGAGCAGCCCGACCGCCGGGAACCCGACCGCGGCGGTCCACGCGCCGGACCGGGAGGGCCGCGCGACGAGCGCGAGCAGGAGGCTCGTCGAGCCGCGCACGGCGAGGACGGTCCCGCGCTGCAGGGCGCCGAGCGGCAGGAGCGGGGCGAGCGCGTCGTGGACCGGCCAGACCCGCTCGTCCGGCATCGCGTCCGGCACGACCGCCCCGGCGCGGGAGCGGGTGGGCACGGGGTGCGGACGCGCGGACGACGGCGCCGTCGGCGCGACAGGGTCTGCCGACAGGCCGGCCGGGACAGGGACAGCGACCGGGCGGTGCCGACGGACGCCGGTCCGCTCCTCCGCACGCCGTAGCGTGACGCGGGCCTGCTCGGCCTTGTCCTGCCGGACCCGCTCCTCCGGTGCGGAGCTCGTCCGCTCGGCCGGGTCGGCGAGAACGGTCATCTCGCCTCCCGGTGGTGCTCGGACCGGCGCACGGACACGCGCCGAGGATGCACGGAGGAGTCAAGCCGACACTCCGCCAGTCGAACAGATGTTCGAACATTTCCAGTGAACGACCCCTACCGTGGGGGTGTCAACTCCGCAGGTCGCCACCGTCTGCTTCGTCCGAGATGCCCACCCCAACCCTCGATCCCCACTCGAAGGTTGCAGGAACCCTCGACCTCTACCTCAGGGCCACCCGCCTGGTCGACGAGGTGGCAGGCTGAGGGCATGGATGCCCGCGCCACCCTGCCCACGCTCGGCTCGCTCACCTGGGAGCCCGCCCTCGACCATCTCGACCTCGTGGCCCCCGTGACCGCCGACGCGCTGCGCCGGTGGGCCGAGGCCGACCCCGGCGTCGCGTCGCTCGTCGCCGTGACGGAGATCGACCCCGGCCTCGCGGACACCGCGACGCTCAACGACGCGTTCGACCTGCCCGTCGAGGCGTCGGCGAACTGCGTCGTCGTGGGTGGCGCGCGCGGGGGCGACGAGCGGGTGGCCGCCGCGGTCGTGCGCGCGCACACGCGCGCCGACGTCAACACGCGCGTCCGCAAGCTCCTCGACGTGCGCAAGGCGTCGTTCCTGCCGACCGAGCGGGCGACGGCCGAGTCCGGCATGGAGTACGGCGGCATCACGCCCGTCGGGCTGCCCGCGGGCTGGCGCGTGCTCGTCGACGCGCGCGTGGTCACCGACGGCGAGCTCGCCCTGATCGGCAGCGGGGTCCGCCGATCGAAGCTCCTGCTCCCGGGCGCGCTGCTCGGACGCCTGCCGGGCGTCGAGGCGGTCGAGGACCTGGCCGTCCCCGCCTGAGGTCCCGGCTCATGCCGGGAGCACGGCCACCTGCTCTCGGGCGTGCCGGCCGGCGGAGACGATCTCGTCGACGACCGCGACGGCGAGGTCCGCCGTGGACAGCACCGCACCCGCGTCGTCGGACGACAGCACCGGCGAGGCGGTGCGGTACCGGCCCGTGCGCTCGGCCGTGTCGTCGAGGTAGGTCGGCGGGGGCGTGAGGACCACCCAGTCCAGGTCGACCGACCGGCGCAGGGCGACCAGCTCGCCCGCCCGGGCCGCGGAGAACTCCGTGACCTGGGGAGGAGTTCCCGGCGTCTCGAAGACCATCGACCCGTCCGGCACCCGGAGCGTCGTCCCGACGCCGATGACGACGAGCCGCCGCACGCCGACCTCGGCGAGCCCGTGCGTGAGGGCGCTGATCGCACGCGTCGAGAAGTCGTGCGGCTCGCCGGTCAGGGCGAACGCCGCGTGGACGACGACGTCCGCCCCCGGACGAGCCCGCTGATCGACGCGCTGTCGGTCACGTCACCCGCGACGGCTCCCGCGGGGTCGCTGTCCGGGCGCGACGTGCGCACGACGGGCACGACGTCGATCGTCCTCCGCCGCGCCTCGTCGACGACCCGACGTCCCACTCTTCCGGCCCCACCGAACACCACGACCCGCATGCCAGTCCTCCACGTCCGTCACGCACCCGGCTCTCGGGCGCCGCTCGGAGACTAGGGAGCGGGCACGTGGTTACCGCAACGTGACCGCCCGGGCACCCTAGGATCGACGGTGTGACCCCGCGCCCCACGAGATGCGACGTCGTCGTCCCGATCGGGTATCGCCGCACCTGGGTGCCCATGGTGCTCAGGCGGCTCGCCGAGCGGCCGCACCGCTTCGGCGACCTGCGGCGATCTCTCGACGGTGTTTCCGCGAAGGTGCTGAGCGAGACTCTCGCGAGCATGCAGCGCGACGGCCACGTGCATCGCACGGACCACCGCGAGACGCCCAACACGGTGGAGTACTCCCTCACACCGCTCGGGGCGTCGTTCCTCGAGCCCTTGGACGCGCTGTGCGCGTGGAGCCGGCAGAACCTCTCCGCCGTGCACGACGCCCGGGACCGGTTCGACGACGTGCTCGACGAGGGCGCGCCGCTCGCCCACGGCGCCTCCACGCCGTGACGGGCATCACGACGTGAGGACGACGAGCTCCTGGGTCGCGCGCGTCATCGCGACGTAGCGGTCGACAGCCCCCTCGAAGCCTTCGCCGAACGCGTGCGGGTCCACGAGCACGACGAGGTCGAACTCGAGGCCCTTGGCCGTCTCGGGCGTCAGCGACCGCACGCGGGACGTCCGGTCGGACGTCCCGCCAGTCGCCGTGGCGAACGTCTCGACGAATCCGGCGCCGGCGATGACGCACGCCGTCCCGTCGGTGTGCTCGGCGAGCCAGGCGTCGAGGATCGCGTCGAGGTCGGCGACCGTCCCGTGGGCGACCGGCACGCCCGTGCTGCGCACCGACGTCGGGACGTTGGCGTCGGGGAGGGCGGCGCGGATCACGGGCTCCGCCGCGGCCATGACCTCCTGCGGCGTGCGGTAGTTGACGTGCAGCGACGCCTCGGCGACGCGATCGAAGCCGACGCGCTCGAGGCGCTCGCGCCACGTCTCGGGGAACCCGTGCCGCGCCTGCGCCCGGTCCCCCACGACCGTGACGCTGCGCGACGGGCAGCGGCTCAGGACCATCTGCCACTCGGCGTCGGTGAGCTCCTGCGCCTCGTCTACGACGACGTGCGCGAACGGCCCAGCGAGCCGGTCGGGCGTGGCCGTGACGAGTGCGCCGTCGTCGACCAGCGCGTCGCGCAGGTCCTGGCCGCGCAGCATCTGCATGACGCCGAGCTCGCTGTCGTCGGTCGCGAGGAGGTGGTCGACGACGTCGTCCATGCGGGCGCGCTCGGCCGCCGCGGCGGCCTCGTTGCGTCGACGGCGGCGCGACGCCTCGGGGTCACCGAGGCGGCGGCGCGCGGCGTCGAGCAGCGGCAGGTCCGCCGTCGTCCACGCGCTCGCGTCCACGCGCTGCAGCGCGCGCACCTGCTCGGGCGTGAGCGACGGCGCGCACAGGCGCAGGTAGGCGGGCACGGACCACAGGTCGGCCACGAGGTCCGTCGCCTCGACGAGCGGCCACGCGCGGTCGAACGCGGCGCCGAGCGCGCGGTGGCTCCGCAGGGCGCGGCGCACGTCGTCGGCCGACAGGTCCACGGCGTCCTCCGCGGCTCCCCCGCACGCCTTGTCCACGAGGATCTCGACGAGCGCAGCCCAGACGTCGTCGCGCGCCTCGTTGTGCGGGGTGCCGGGGTCGATCGACTCGAACGCCTCCGCCCAGTCGGCCGTGGAGAGCCAGACGTCGACCCACGGCGTCTCGACCTCCATGCCCTCCGCAGGCGGGCGCTCGGAGAACCGCACGGCCGGCTCGATCGCCGCGACGACGGCGGCGGACGCCTTGAGGCGCGCGACCTCGGGGTCGGCCTCCGCGCGCGCGGTCGCGCCCTCCGGGACGAGGTCGCGCAGCGTGCACGTCTGCACGCCCTCCTCGCCGAGGCTCGGGAGCACGTCGGCGACGTACCCGAGGTAGGGGCGGCTCGGCCCGATCACGAGCACGCCGCCGCGCCCCTCGCCCACGTGCGGATCGGCGTACAGCAGGTACGCGGCGCGGTGCAGCGCGACGACCGTCTTGCCCGTGCCCGGCCCGCCGTCGACGACGAGCGCGCCGCGCGACCCCGCGCGCACGATCGCGTCCTGGTCGGCCTGGATCGTGCCGAGCACGTCCCGCATGCGCGGCGACCGGCTCGCACCGAGGCTCGCGACGAACGCCGACTGGTCGTCGAGCGCCGCGCTCGACCCCGCGCCGTCGGGCACGAGCGCCTCGTCCCAGTAGTCCGTGACGCGCCCGCGCGTCCAGCGGTACCGGCGCCGCGCCGCGAGGCCCATCGGGTGCGCGGGCGTCGCCGCGAAGTAGGGCTCGGCCGCCGGCGAGCGCCAGTCGACGAGGAGCCGCTCCCCCGCCGGGTCGGTGAGACCGACGCGGCCGACGTAGACGGGGGCGGAGCCGTCGGCGAACGTCATGCGGCCCAGGCACAGGTCGACGCCGTAGCGCTGCAGGAGCCGCAGGCGCGCGCTGAGCCGGTGGACCTCCTGGTCGCGCTCGAGCGCCTCCGTGCCGGACCCGCCCGGCGCGCGGCGCGCCGCGTCGAGGCGCTCCGAGAGGTCGGCCACGGAGTGCTCGAGGCTCGCCGCGATCGCGGCGAAGTGCCGCTCGTCGGCGTCGACGAGCGTGGGCTCGGCCTTGGCGGCGAGGCGGTCGGGAAGGTCGAAGGTGCGGGTGGGCGCAGCGGTCAAGGTCATCAGCTCCGGTCCGGGCTCTCACGGGGGCGCGGACGTCGGTCCGCGCACGATCGCCAGATTCTGCGCCCTGGAGGGGGCCTTGCCGCAAGGCCCCCCGTGCGCTATACCTTGGAAAGGGAGGCCGGTCGGCCTCCCTTTTCGTGCCCGTCGCCTGCCGGCCACCCGGAACCGGCGACGCGCCCCGGCGCAGCGTCAGACGGGCGCGCCGCGGTCGAGACCTTGGGTCGCGACGAGGTCCTCGTGGAGCTCGAACCACACCCGGTGGCAGGAGTCGACGTCGGTGCGGTCGACCCAGCCGCCGTCCCCCGCGAGAACATGCTCCAGCGCGGCAGAGAACCGCGCGTCGTACCCGCCGAACCGGGTGAGGACGGATCGCAGGCGGTCGACGAGCGGGGCCAGGGCGCGATCGAGCGCGGCGAGCTCGTCGAGGACGCGGGCGTCCCACACGGGGTCGGTGTGGTCGTTGGCCGCGAGCCGGTCGCCCACCACGGGGCGCAGCTGCCAGTCGGTGCAGGCGCGCTGGAGCCTCGCGTTCCACGGGAGGAACTCGCGGTACACCTCGCGGATCTCGTCGCCGGCACCGGTGCTCGCGAGCTCGCGAGCTCGCGCGCCAGCCGACGCTCGTTCTCGGCCCTGCCGGCCCCGGTCAGCGACCACCCCTCCAGGCCCGCGAAGGCGGCGTGGTCCACCCAGCCGCGCGCCTCGGCGTCGCGCAGCAGGTCGACCGTCACCGCCAGGTCCAGCCCGAAGCGGCCGGCGACCGCTGCGGAGCCGGCGAACCCGGTGATCCGCACGGCGTGCAGGACCAGGAGGTCGGTGGCCGAGTCGCGGGTCACGATCCCGCGCCCTGCCGCGCGGTGAGCCGCCCGTAGTGCTGCTGGCACGCCTGCGGGGAGTTGAACCCCGTCGCGTCGGCGATCTGGGCCCAGGTCAGGCCCGCGCTGCGTGCGGTGAACAGCAGGCCCGCCTCGAGACCTTCGACCTCGGCCCGCGCGGCGGGGAGCAGCGTGAGCGCGGCGAGGACGCCGTCGGGAGCCAGGTCGGTTGACCGCCAGAGCGCGAAGTGCGCGAGGTCCACGGCCGACGGCGGCACGGACGCCGGTCGCCACGGGCGGTCGCCGAGGGCGTCGGCGCCGAGCGCGAGGAGGTGCTCGCGCGCGTCCTGCTCGCGGCGCGCCTGGGTGTGGTCCGCCCTCGTGACGTCGTGCTTGCGTGTCATGCGGTCGATCCTGCAGAATCAACGAAACGTTGTCAATGTTCTGTTGAAGGGACGCCGGATGATCGTCCGCCTGCGGGACGCCACGGCGAGCACCAGTGGCGGCAAGGCGACCGCGCTGGGCGCCCTGCTGCGCGCGGGCGTGCCGGTGCCCGACGGTTTCGTCGTCCCGTTCGACGCCCCTCGCGGAACCGCCGGCGCGCTGTCTGTCGGTCTGCTCGACGCGCTCGCCGCCGGCCTCGGGTCCCTCGGTGACCCGCCCGTCGCGGTGCGGTCGTCGGCATCCGGCGAGGACACGGCAGCGGCGTCCGCGGCGGGGCAGCACGAGAGCGTGCTCGGGGTGCGCGGCGCCGACGAGGTCGCCGACGCCGTCCGCGCCTGCTGGGCCTCGCTCCACTCGCCACGTGCCGTCGCGTACCGGGGCACCTCGGGCCTCGACCGGTCGCCCGGCGCTCCGGCCATGGCCGTGCTCGTCCAGCGCCTCGTGGACGCCGAGGTCTCCGGCGTGATGTTCACGCCCGCCGACCCCGACGGCACGACCCGGATCGAGGCGTCGTGGGGGCTCGGGCCGAGCGTCGTCGGGGGCACGGTCACCCCGGACGCGTACCGCGTCGCCGCCGCGGACGGGCCGGTCACCCGGACCGTCGCCGACAAGCGGACCCGCCTCGACCGCGACGGCGCACGCCTCGTCACGCGCGACGTGCCCGCCGCCGATCGCACCCGAGCGACGCTCGACGACCGGACCGCGCTACGGCTCGCGAGGCTCGGCCGGGAGGTCGCCGCACTCCTCGGCGGCCCGCAGGACGTCGAGTGGGCCGTCGCCGGCGGCCAGGTGGGTCCTGCAGTCCCGGCCGGTCACGGCCGCCCCGCCCCCGGATCCTCCCGGTGCTCGGACCGCATCGCCCGCCGTGCTGTCCGGGACACCAGGCAGCCGCGGGACTGCGACCGGCACCGCACGGATCGTGCGCGGTCCCGCCGACTTCGCCCGGGTCCGTCCGGGCGACGTCCTGGTCTGCCCCTGGACCGACCCGGCCTGGACGCCGCTGCTGCGCATCGTCGCCGGCGTCGTCACCGAGACCGGAGGCGCGCTCTCCCACGCGGCGATCGTCGCCCGCGAGCAGCGCATCCCCGCCGTCCTCGGCGTCCCCAGCGCGACCACGCTGCTGCCGGACGGCGCCCTCGTCACCCTCGACGGCGCCGCCGGCACCGTCGCCCCGACCAGCCCTTGACCGGAGAGGACCCGCCCGACCATGGCGACCCGACACCTCTACATCGCGCGGCACGGCGAAGCCGACCCGTTCGGCGAGCTCACCGACACGGGCCGACGACAGGCGGGCTTGCTGGGCGAACGCCTCGCAGGTCTCCCGGTCGACGCCGTGTGGCACTCCCCGCTCCCGAGAGCCGTCGCCAGCGCGCACGAGCTCGCCGGGCACCTGCCGCCGCAGACGCCCGTGGCCGAGGCCACCGAGCTCGTCGACCACGTCCCCTACGTCCCCGCTCTCGCCGAGACACCCGCGGCGTGGGCCCCGTTCTTCGACGGCTACGACGCGCAGGAGGCCGCCGCAGGGAACAGAACGGCCCAGGCCCTGGTCGCCCGCTTCGCGTCGGCGCCCGGGCGGGCCCGCGACACGCACGAGGTCCTCGTCACGCACGCCTACCAGGTCGCCTGGCTCGTGCGCGACGCCCTCGGCGCTCCCCCGGCCCGCTGGCTCGGCCTCGACAGCGCCAACACCGGCCTCACGGTGATCGAGCACCGCACCGGCCTGCCGCCCGCGCTCGTGATGTTCAACGACCTGAGCCACCTGCCCGCCGACCTGCGCTGGACCGGCTTCCCCGGCCCCGCACGGCCCTGAGGCGGTTGCCGCACGTCAGCTCTCCGCGCGGCCCTCGCGCCAGTAGCCCATGAACGCGACGGCACGGCGGTCGACGCCCAGCTCGGCGACGAGGTGGCGACGCAGCGTCTTGATCGCGCTCGCCTCGCCCGCGAGCCACGCGTAGAGGACCGTGTCCTCCTCGAGCAGGCCCGGGACCTCCCAGAGGATCGACGCGTCGACGTCGACGTCCTCGAGGTCCTCGGCCGTGCGGCACTGCGCGGGCGGGTCGGTCCCGAGGACCCCTGCGGCGAGGATGCGCTCGGCCGCGGCCTTGACCGCGTCGACGAGGAGTGCGCCGTGCGCGACCGGTGCCGCGCCGTCGGCCGGCTCCGCCGCGTCACGGCCGAGCCACGTCACGCGGACGCCCGGCGGCGCCGCGAGGGGACGCTCGTCCGCGGCGTGCGGCACCTCGACGTACACCTCGCCCCACGCGTCGGCGGGCAGGTCCTCGCAGATCGCGGCGATGGCGGGCAGCGCCGTCTCGTCGCCCGCGAACAGGAGCGCGTGGGCGCGGGCCGGGGGCCGGAACTCGATCCCGCCGACGGGGCCGTCGAACGTCGCGTCCGGGCCGAGCAGGACGAGCGGGGTGCCGACCTGCGCGTCGAGCGCCCAGCGCGACGCCGGGCCGGCGTCGCCGTGCAGCACGACGTCCACGTCCACCTCGCGCGCCTCGGGGCGCACGGCGACGGTCGTGTACGTGCGCAGCGGGTTGCGGCGCTCCTCGGGCTGCGCACGCCACGCGGCGTACCATCCGTCGGCGTCGCGCACGAGGTGCTCGTACCCGCCGTCACCGGCCGGGAGGACGAACTTGATGCGCACGTCCAGACCCGGGTCTCCGAACAGGTCGAGCTCGGGGCCGGTGAACGTGAACCGGCGGAAGCTCGGCGAGACCTGCACGACGCGCGCCACCTGGACGTCGAAGAAGCGCCACGGCGCCGTCGTCCGCGCGGCAGGCCGGGTGGTAGCGGCTCGGCGGGCGGCACGCGGTGCGGCGACGGTCTGACTCACACAGGTGAGGCTAACCTACGCGCCCCGCACGGGGTCAACCCGTCCGGTGGACGACCTGGTCGCCGGGTGCGTGAGTCGCGTCACGCCGCGCGGCCGCGGCTGCGCCACAGCAGGTAGACGAAGTACGGAGCGCCGAGCAGCGCCGTGCCGAGCCCCGCGGGGATCTGCCCCGGCGCGATGACACGGGGGCGGGCTCACCCGTGGACGTGCCGGTGGGGTCGTCGTGCCGGCTCGGTCGGCCCGCGCGACGGCGGCCGGTCCTCGTCGGCGGCGTGTGCCCGCGTCGGGGACGGCTGGTGCTCGCCACCGAGCGCCACCGGGACGACGAGCGCACGGTGGTCCGAGAGCCCGGTGTCGACGGCGGACGCGTGGGCGGTCGCGCGGACCGCCCCGTGGGCGAGGATGTGGTCGAGCTGGCGGGTCGGCTCCGCGACGGGGAACGTCGCCGCCGACGCGAGGGGGTACCAGCCGCTCGTGCGCGCAGCCTGCGGCGCGTCGACGTTGAGGTCCCCGAGGAGCACGACCGGCTCCCCGTCGGGGGTCTCCTCCGCGAGCGAGCGCGTGAGGCGCACGAGCTGCGTGAGGTTGCGCCCCGGCACGAACGTGAGGTGGGTGCAGGCCACGGTGATGCGCCCGCCGGGGGCGTCGACGCGCGCGACGAGCGCCGCGCGGGGCTCGTCGCGCACCAGCGTCGGCAGGCGGCTCCCCGGGAACCGGACGGGGACCTGCGTGCGCGGCGGCGGCATGACGACGGTGCGCCACGCCGTGACGGGGTAGCGGCTCACGACGGCGATCCCGTAGGCCGCCTGTCCTGGCTGGCGCTCGCCCGTGGGCGCCGTCCAGACGCCGGGCTCCCCGACGAGCGTCGCGACGAACCGGTGGTCGGCCGCTCCCGCCGCCTCGGCGGCGACGGCCGTGAGGTCCGCGTGGTGCGAGCGCGGCTGGTCCCGGTCCACCTCCTGCAGCGCGAGGACGTCCGCGTCGAGCGCGCGGACCGCGTCCGCGAAGCGGTCGAGGTCGACGGTGTCGTCGACGGTCGACCGCCCGTGGAGGATGTTGAACGTCGCGAGGCGCATCGACTCGATTCTGGGCATCCCTCCCCGCGGTCGCACCTCCAGTTCCCTCCGTGCACCCGCGACGTGCCAGCGGGGCCCGCGTGGTGTAGACCCTGGGGCATGGTGGACGACAGGGACGCGCTGCACGACGGGCTGCGCATGACGGCGGCCGCGCTCGCCGAGGCCGAGATCCCGCACGCGCTCGTGGGCGGCTACGCCGCGTGGGCGCGCGGAGCGCCCGAGCCGAGCCACGACGCCGACTTCGCGATCCGCGAGGTCGACGTCGACCGCGCGCGCGACGTGCTGCGCGCCGCGGGTCTGAAGATCACCGAGCCCACCGAGAACTGGCTGTTCAAGGCGTACCACGGCGGCGAGCTCATCGACGTCCTGTACCGCATGGTCGGCGAGCCGATCGACGACGACCTCCTGTCCCGGACCGACGAGCTGGAGGTGCTCGCCGTGCGGATGCCCGTGCTCGCGGCGACGGAGATCATGGCCTCGAAGCTGCGCGTCATCGGCGAGCACTTCTGCGACTTCTCCCGTCTGCTGCCCGTCGCCCGGGCGATGCGCGAGCAGATCGACTGGACCGAGGTCCGCCGTCGCGTCGACGACAACCCGTACGCGCGCTCCTTCCTCTTCCTGCTCGACGAGCTCGGGGTCGTGGACGCGACCCAGATGCACGACGACAGGACCGCGAACCCGGGCCGCACCTCAGAGCCTGCGTCGGGAGACCCGTCGAGTCACCTGGAGTGACGGCGCCGCCTCGCGCCGATGCCCCGTCTGTCCCGATTCGTCCCTCGGCGCGCGAGCGGGCGCAAGCGTGGTGAGGGTGGAGGGGTAACGCCCGCCAACGACAGGAGGTATCCGATGAGCACGGTCACCCAGTCGATCGACGTCAGCGTCCCCGTCCGCACGGCCTACGACCAGTGGACGCAGTTCGAGGAGTTCCCGCGCTTCATGGAAGGCGTGGAGGAGATCCGCCAGCTCGACGCGACGCACACGCACTGGAGGACGAAGATCGGCGGCGTGGAGCGCGAGTTCGACGCCGAGATCACCGAGCAGCACCCCGACGAGCGCGTCGCGTGGAACAGCACCTCCGGCCCCGACCACGCGGGCGTCGTGACGTTCCACCGGCTGAACGACGCCGAGACGCGCGTCACGGTGCAGCTCGACTGGTCGCCCGAGGGCGTCGTCGAGAAGGCCGGCGACCTGCTCCAGCTCGACGAGCGCCGCGTGAAGGGCGACCTCGCGCGGTTCAAGGAGTTCATCGAGTCCCGAGGAGCCGAGACGGGCGCGTGGCGCGGGGACGTCGGCTGACGCGCGCCGGGCGAGGTCGTCCGCCTGGCCTCATGCTGGTGCGATGACCACGCCCACCTCCGCCTCGTCCCGCACGTCCGGGGACGGGGCGGAGGTGCGTCTCACCGTGGACGGCCTGGGGGCCGTCGCCCACGTCTCGGGAGCCGGTGCACCGGACCTGGCGGTCGTGCTCGTGCACGGCGTCGGGTCCTCGTCGCGCGCGTTCGACCCCGTGCGGCGCGCGCGCCTCCGACCGGGCGCGGGCCCGGCGACGGCGGTGCACGCGATCGACCTGCCGGGGTTCGGCTCAGCGCCCCGCGCGCGGCACGACGTGTCGATCGAGGAGCACGCCGCCGTCGTCGCGGGATACGTGCGGGGGCACGTGCTTCCCGACGCTCACGGCCCTGCGCACGCCGGACCGTCCCCCGCAATCGTCCTCGTCGGGCACTCGATGGGCGCCCAGGTCGTAGGCCAGGCCATGGCGGACCACCCTCGCGAGGCGCCGGCCGGGGTCCTGATCGGCCCGACGGCGGACCGCCGGGCCCGTACCGCCCCGCGCCAGGCGCTGCGGCTCGCCCGCGACGCGTTCGGCGAACGGCCGCGCGCGCTCGGGACGCTCGCCGTCGACTACGTGCTGCGCTGCTCGCTGCCCCACTACGCACGCCAGGTCCGCTCGATGCTGGGGCACCGGCTCGAGGATGTCCTGCCCCGCGTGCCGGGCCGCGTCGTCGTGCTGCGCGGCGCGGACGACCCGATCGCGCCGCGCGCGTGGGGACGGGAGCTCGCCGCCGCGGCGCCGCACGGCGAGTACCGCGAGGTCCGCGGTCGTCATCACACCATGAACGCCGACCCGGAGGGGGTCGTCGCGGCGGTGCTCGCCGCCGGGGGGTTCTCGGCGTGAGCGCGGGCCGCACGTGGTGGGACGGGCTGCGCCTGCGGGACCGCGCCGCGGACTACGCGTACGTCGCGCTGCGCCAGGTGGAGCACGCGCTGCACCCTCGGCGCCCCGTCCCCACCGGCCCGGGCGGCCGGGCTCCCGTGGTGCTGCTGCCCGGGGTGTACGAGACGTGGCAGCTGCTCGCTCCCGTCGCCGACGCGCTCGCCGCGGCGGGCCATCCCGTGCACGCCGTGCCGGGTCTCGGGTACAACCGGCGGCCCTTCGCCGAGGCGGCCGAGCGCACCGCGGACGTCCTCGCGCAGGCCGACCTGCGCGACGTCGTCCTCGTCGCGCACAGCAAGGGCGGGCTCATCGGCAAGCGCGTCATGCTGTCCGCCGCCGGTTCCCGCGTCGCGGGCATGGTGGCCGTCGCGACGCCGTTCGCCGGCTCGCGCTATGCGCAGTACCTCGTCGGCCGCACGCTGCGGGCCTTCGCGCCGCACGACGCCGCGCTCCTCGCGCTCGCGGCGGAGCGCGGCGTCGACGCCCGGATCACCGCCGTCTACCCCCGGTTCGACCCGCACATCCCCGAGACCGGCCGGCTCGAGGGCGCGCGGAACGTCGAGCTCCCGCTCGCCGGCCACTTCCGCCTCCTCGGCGACCCCACGCTCGTCGAGGCCGTCGTGCGCGAGGTCGACCGCCTGTCCCGGTCCACGGCGGCGCGCTGAGTCGGCAGCCTCAGGCCGAGGCGGCCGACCCGTCCGGCCCCACCGCCACGCGCACGAGCTCCTGCGTGCACCGGGTCATCGCGACGTACAGGCCGTTCCAGCCGCGCGGCTCGGCGGCGATTCCGTCGGGGTCCACGACGACGACGGCGTCCCACTCGAGCCCCTTGGCATCCGACGCGCCGAGCACGGGGACCTCTTCGCGCAGAACGGCGCCGACGTCCTCGCGCAGGCCCGCGAGCCGCGCGTGCGGCGCCACGACACCGACCGTGCCGCCGTCGTACCGCGCGGCGAGCACGGCGACCTCGGCCGCGACGGCCGCCCCGAGCCCGGCCGCGCCCGACGACACGTCGCGCGGCGGGACGCCCGACGAGCGCACCGCGCGCGGCGGCGTGCTGCGGCTGCCCGCCCGTTGCAGCACGGGGCCGACGAGGTCCATCACCTCGCGCGGCGTGCGGTAGCAGATGGTCAGGTCGGCACGGCGCCAGCGGGTCCCGAGCACCGGGCCGACGGCGTCGTCCCAGTCGGTGTGGGGGTGCGGCGACCGGGTCTGGTCGACGTCGCCCACGGCCGTCACGGACCGGGTGGGGCTGCGCCGCAGCACCATGTGCCACTGCATGGGCGAGAGCTCCTGCGCCTCGTCCACCACGACGTGCCCGTACACCCAGTCCCGCCGCGCCGCCGCACGCCCGGCGAGGAAGTCGCCCTGGTCGCCCGGCTCGTCGTCGGTGCCGAGCGCGTCGGCCAGCGCGTCGAGGAGCGGCACGTCGCTCGGCGCGAGGGCGGCGGGCTCGCCCACGACCCGGTCCACCTCCCCCTCCGAGAGCTCCGGTGCGAGGCGGGAGAGCAGCGTGGCGTCGCCCAGCAGGTCGTCCAGCGCGGTGCGCGGGTCCACGACCGGCCACCAGGCGTCGAGCACGCCCGTGACCACGGCGTCGCGCGCGAGGTCGGCGCGCAGCCGCTCGAGGTCGTCCTCCGTGAGCTCGCCGTCGACGTCGCCGCCCTTCGCGCCGGTGGCCTGCGCCCGGTCGTCGCGCGCGGCGAGCCCGGCGTCGAGGCGGCCGAGCACGTCCTCGAACCCCTCCTCCATCCGCTCGAGCAGCTCCGCGTGGCGCGCCGCGACCTCGTCCACGAGCGCGTCGAGCAGCAGGTCGTGCGCCCGCCGGCGCGCGGCGAGCACGCTGCGGCCCCCGGCCCGGGCGGCGCGCAGGACGCGCGAGACCCGGTCGGCGCCGAGCGTGTGCGGCTCGCCGTCGACCCGCACCGCGAGCACCCGCGCATCCGGAACGAGGGAGTCGGCGTACCGCGCGACGACGTCCTGCCACAGCGCGCGGCCCTTGATCTCGGCGACGTCCCGCTCCTCCTCGCGCTCCGGCACGACGCCGGGCACGAGCGTGTCGCACGTCGCCGACACGACGGCCGTCTCCCCGAGCGCGGGCAGCACCTGGGCGACGTACTCGAGGAACCGCGTCGACGGGCCGAGCAGGAGGACGCCCCGCTCGGCGAGGTGCGGGTGCGTGAACAGCAGGTACGCGACGCGGTGCAGCGCCACGACGGTCTTTCCCGTGCCCGGGCCGCCCTGGACGACGAGCGTCTGGTCGGCGGGGGCGCGCACGATCGCGTCCTGCTCGGTCTGGAGCGTCGCGACGGCGGTCCCCATGCGTCCCGTGCGGCGCTCGGACAGCGCGGCGAGCAGGGCGCCCTCGCCGACGAGCCCGTCGTCTGCTCCCTTGCCGTCGACGCCGTCGAGCGGCTCGTCGTCCACGCCCGTCACGCGCTCCCCCGAGGTGCGCACGTGCCGACGGTGCGCGAGGCCCTGCGGCTCGAGCGCCGTCGCGGTGTAGAAGGCGCGCGCCCCGGGTGCGCGCCAGTCGAGCACGAGCGGGTCGGCGCCGTCGTCCGCCGCCGCGATCCCGACCCGGCCGACGTGACGCGTCGCCCCGTCGAGCGTGTCGATGCGACCGAAGACGAGCCCGCTGTCCGCGTGCTCGAGCTCGGCCCGACGCCGTCGCAACCCGGCGCGACGGGAGTGCTCGACGTCGGCCTCCGTCCCGGACGTGTCGGTCTCGGCGGGCGCCGCCAGCTGCGCGTCCAGCTCGTCGAGCAGCTGCACCCTGCGTGCGAGCGCGGCATCGAGGTGCCGCTGCTCCTCGGCCAGGGCGTGCGCCGCGGCGTCGTGCGGGGTGAGCTCCTGCAGCGTGGTGGCAGGAGTGGTGATGGACGGGGAGGGCTGGACCGGCATGAAACCTCTTCTCGTACGACGTACGGCCACGGGGCCAACGCGCAGGTGCGCCAGGTTGTTCCCGGCGACCGAAAATCGTCCGGACGGCATCCCCCGGGAGGTCAGGACACCCGCGTCGCCCAGAACGCCACGGCCGACGCCGCCGCGACGTTGAGCGAGTCGACCTCCCCAGCCATGGGGATCCTCACGACTCGGTCCGCCGCCTCGACCGCGCCGCGCGAGAGCCCGTCGCCCTCGGTGCCGAGCACGAGGGCGAGCCGCTCGGGCGGGTCGGCGACGACGTCGTCGAGGCTCACCGCGTCGTCGGCCAGCGCGAGCGCGGCGACGGTGAAGCCCTCGTCGCGCAGGACGTCGAGCCCGCCCGGCCACGACTCGAACCGCGTCCACGGCACCTGGAACACCGTGCCCATGCTCACGCGCACCGAGCGGCGGTACAGCGGGTCGGAGCAGCGCGGCGAGACGAGCACCGCGTCGACGCCGAGCGCGGCGGCCGACCGGAAGATCGCACCGACGTTCGTGTGGTCGACGATGTCCTCGAGCACCGCGACGCGGCGCGCACCGGTCCCGCCGCGTGCGGCGGAGAGCAGGTCGTGGACGGTGGGGACGGGCGGGCGGTGCATCGCCGCCAGCGCGCCGCGGTGCAGGTGGAACCCGGTGATCGCCTCGAGCACGTCGGGTGCGCCGAGGTACACCGGGACGGGCTCGCCCGTGCCGCCCAGGGCGTCGTCGACCGGGAGCGCGGCGATGTCCTCGGCGAGGTCGTCGAGCCAGCGCTCGGCCATGAGGAACGACCGCGGCCGGTGCCCAGCGGCGAGCGCGCGCCGGATGACGGTCGAGCTCTCCGCGATGTACAGCCCCTTCTCGGGCTCGTGCTTCGACCGCAGCGCGACGTCGGTCAGGCGGTTGTAGTCCGCGAGGCGGTCGTCGGCGGGGTCGGTGACGTGCACGACCCGCAGGTCGGCCCGGGTGCTGGTCTCGCTCACGTGGTCGATTCTCCCAGCACCCCGAGGGTGGCCGTCAGGTGTGTCCCCAGTCCGCGACGAGGAGGAGCGGCTCGTCCAGTCCGAGCAGGGCGACCTGGACCAGCAGCGTCAGGACGAGCAGGCCGACGGGTATCCCGATGCCGAGGAGAGCCCCTGCGGCCGCCCGACGACGGGTCAGCCCGCTCGAGGACCCGCGGCGCAGGACCACGGAGGCGATCGCTGCGAGAGCCGCGAGCAGACCGGCTCCGGCCACGGCGCTCAGAACCACGCCGGGGTCGGGGTCCCCGTCGAGGAATCCGAGGTCGGCTCCCGCACGCAGTGCCGCCAGCTCCCTCAGGTGCGTCGAGACCGCCCGGGCGAGCAGAAGGGTCGGCAGCACGCCGACGAGCGCCGTGCCGAGGACGACCAGCGCGCCGGTGTTGCGGCCACGAGACATCGGTCGCGGCGGACAGTCGACGGGAGGCATGGGGCGAACGGTAGCAAGGCCGCAGACAGAACATCCGGATCATGCCCCGTGGCACGACGCCGCCTCGCGAGGTCGCGCTCGACGCACGAGGCGGCCGCGACCTCGGCCCGGGCCCTTCGTCTCTCGCGCGATCCGGACTTCGGGGGTCGAATAGGGGCATGGGACCCGCGCCGGACGCTGCACCGACCCCCGCCTCGGCGGCCTCTTCGACCTCCGCGACCACAGCCGAGCGCCCCCTCGACGCGCCGTGGTCGCGCCCGCCCGACGACGTCCTCGCCGAGCTGGGCACGGACGCGGGCGGGCTCTCGAACGCCGACGCCGCGGCGCGGCTCGCGGACGTGGGGCCCAACCGGCTGCCCCCGCCGCAGCGCGACCCGCTGTGGAAGCGGATCCTCGTGCACTTCGACGACGTGCTCATCTACATCCTGCTCGTCTCGGCCGTGCTCAAGGCGATCCTCGGCGACTGGGTCGACTTCACGGTCATCCTCGCGGTCGCGGTCATCAACGCCGCGATCGGCTTCATCCAGGAGGGGCGCGCGGAGAGCGCGCTCGAGGGCATCCGCAACATGCTGTCGGTCAACGCCGAGGTCCGGCGCGACGGCGCGTGGGCGAAGGTGGACGCCGACGACGTCGTCCCGGGCGACGTCGTCCGGGTGCGGTCGGGCGACCGCGTGCCCGCCGACGTGCGGCTCCTGCAGGCGACGAACCTGCGCGTCGAGGAGTCCGCGCTCACGGGCGAGTCGGTGGCGGCGTCGAAGTCCGTGGACCCGGTCGGAGCCGACGCGGGCGTCGGCGACCGGTCGAGCATGCTCTTCTCGAGCACGATCGTCGCGGCCGGGCAGGGCGTCGGCGTCGTGACGGCGACGGGCTCGGCCACGGAGATCGGCCGCATCCAGACGATGATCTCCGAGGTCCGCAGCCTCGCGACCCCGCTCACGCGCCAGCTCGACCGGTTCGGCAAGCTGCTCGCGGTGCTCATCCTCGCGATGGCGGTCGTCATGGTCGTCATCGGCCGTGTGGTCCACGACTTCTCGGTGCCCGAGCTGATCTCCGCCTCGATCGGCTTCGCGGTCGCCGCGGTGCCCGAGGGCCTTCCCGCGCTCGTGACCATCACGCTCGCGCTCGGCGTGCAGCAGATGGCTCGACGTCGGGCGATCACGCGCAAGCTCCCCGCCGTCGAGACGCTGGGTTCGGTCACCACGATCTGCTCGGACAAGACCGGCACGCTCACCAAGAACGAGATGACCGCGCGCACGGTCCGCACGCACGGTCGCGCGTTCGCCGTCGCGGGCGCGGGGTACGCGCCCGTCGGGGACGTGACGGTGCCCGACGGCGGTCCTCGCCCCGGGGCGGCCGACGGGCCGGGTGAGGGGGCCGCCCAGGGCGGCGCGACGCCGTCGGACACGAGGCATGCCGACCTGACCACGGACCGCGACCTCGCAGCCCTCGCGACCGTCATGATGCTCTGCAACGACGCGCGGATCGTCTCCGACGAGTCCGATGCGGACGGCTGGCGGCTCGTGGGCGAGCCGACCGAGGGCGCGCTGCGCACGCTCGGCATGAAGGCGGGTGTGGACGCGACGGGGTGGCGCCGCGTCGCCGTCGTGCCGTTCGAGTCCGAGAACAAGTTCATGGCGACGCTCGACGCCGACCCCGACGGCGGCCTGCACGTGCACGTCAAGGGCGCGCCCGACCGCGTGCTCGACCGCTGCGCGACCCAGGTGAGCGCGGACGGGACGTCCGAGCCGCTCGACCGCACGTTCTGGGACGAGCAGATCGACGCCCTCGGCGGGCGCGGGCTCCGCGTCCTCGCCGCGGCACGACGGACCGCCGCCGACGGCACGGACGACCTCGACGTGGACGACGTCGACGACGGGCTGGAGCTGTGCGGGCTCGTCGGGATCGTCGACCCGCCGCGCCCCGAGGCGGTCGAGGCCATCGCCGAGTGCCGCGACGCGGGCATCCGCGTGAAGATGATCACCGGCGACCACGCCGGCACCGCGCTCGCGATCGGCCGCGAGATGGGCATCGTGGACCCCCACGACGGGACCGGGGCGGCGCCCGCGGTGCTCACCGGCCCCGAGCTCGAGGAGATGAGCAACGAGCAGCTCCGCGCCGTGGTGCGCGAGGTCGACGTGTACGCGCGCACGAGCCCCGAGCACAAGATCCGGATCGTGTCGGCGCTGCAGTCGCACGGTGAGGTCGTCGCCATGACCGGTGACGGCGTCAACGACGCTCCGGCGCTCACCCAGGCCGACGTCGGCGTCGCGATGGGCATCAAGGGCACCGAGGCGACCAAGGAGGCCGCCGAGGTCGTGCTCGCGGACGACAACTTCGCGACCATCGAGCGTGCCGTGAAGGAGGGGCGGCGGATCTACGACAACATCCGCAAGTCCGTGCTCTTCCTGCTGCCGACGAACGGCGCGCAGTCGCTCGTCATCCTCGTCGCGGTGCTGTTCGGCCTCACGCTGCCGCTGCAGCCCGTCCAGGTCCTGTGGATCAACATGATCACCGCCGTCACGCTGTCCCTCGCGCTCGCGTACGAGAAGGCAGAGCCTGACGTCATGCACCGCGCCCCGCGCGACCCGAAGGCGTCGATCCTCGACGGCGCGTACGTGCGGCGCATCCTCATGGTCTCGCTGATCATCGGCGGGGCGACGATCCTGCTGTTCTACGTCGAGCGCGCGCAGGGCGTGCCGCTCGCCGAGGCGCAGACGACGGCGGTCACGATGCTCGCGCTCGGCCAGCTTGCGTACCTCTTCAACTGCCGGTTCCTCGACCGGTCGAGCCTCACGCTCGACGTGCTGCGCGGCAACCGCGTCGTGTGGATCTCCGCGGCGACGCTCCTCGCGCTCCAGGCCGTGTTCGTCTACGCGCCGTTCATGCACTCATGGTTCGACTCCGCGCCCATCGACGCCGCCGAGTGGGGCAAGACGCTCGGGCTCGCGGTCGTCGTCTTCCTGCTCGTCGAGGTGATCAAATGGGTCGGGCGGCGCTGGACGGCGCGCGACCACGTCCCGACCCTCGTCGACCGCCACCACGGCACGTCCGCCGACCGGGACTGACCACCACCGATCCTGAACCCCCGACCCCGAGCACCCGAGGAGAGACACCGTGTGCAGTCCCGCCCCGTGCCCCACGTGCGGCAAGACCACCTGGACCGGCTGCGGCATGCACGCCGACGAGGTCATGGCCGAGGTGCCGCCCGAGCGGCGCTGCACCTGCGACTGACGCCCAGGCCGGCTCAGCCGGCTGCCGGACGCCCCGCGGGCTCCGCGGCGGCATCGTCGGTGGTCTCCGCCTCGGCACCGACCGGCGCCGCGAACTGGCTCTCGTACAGCCGCGCGTAGGCGCCGCCCGCCGCCAGCAGCGCGTCGTGCGTGCCCTGCTCGACGATCGAGCCGTGCTCCATGACGAGGATCGTGTCCGCGTCGCGGATCGTCGACAGCCGGTGCGCGATGACGAACGACGTGCGCCCGGCGCGCAGCGCGTTCATCGCCTGCTGCACGAGCACCTCGGTACGCGTGTCCACCGAGCTCGTCGCCTCGTCGAGCACGAGGATCGCCGGGTCGGCGAGGAACGCGCGCGCGATCGTGAGGAGCTGCTTCTCCCCCGCGCTCACGCTCGAGCCCTCGTCGTCGATCACGGTCGCGTACCCGTCGGGCAGCGTCCGCACGAACGGGTCGACGTGCGTCGCCCGGGTCGCGGCGAGGAAGGCCTCTTCGTCGACGGTCCGGCCGTCGCGCACGCCGTAGCGCAGGTTCTCCTCGATCGTGCCCTTGAACAACCAGGTGTCCTGGAGCACCATCCCGATGTCCGAGCGCAGGCCGTCGCGCGTCATGTCGCGCGTGTCGACGCCGTCGAGCGTGATCCGCCCGGAGTCGACGTCGTAGAAGCGCATGAGCAGGTTGACGAGCGTCGTCTTGCCGGCGCCCGTCGGGCCGACGATCGCGATCGTCTGACCCGGCTCGACCGTGAGGTCGAGGTGCTCGATGAGCGGGACCTCGGGGTCGTAGGAGAACGACACGTCCTCGAACGCGACGCGGCCCCGGACCGGGTCGACCGTCGCGGCGCGCGACGGGTCCGGCGTCTGCTCCTCGGCGTCGAGCAGGTCGTACACGCGCTCCGCCGACGCCACGCCCGACTGGAGCAGGTTCATCATCGACGCGATCTGCGTGATGGGCTGCGTGAACTGGCGCGAGTACTGGATGAACGCCTGCACGTCACCGAGGGTGAGCGTGCCGGACGCGACGCGCAGACCGCCGACCACCGCGACGATGACGTAGTTGAGGTTCGCGACGAAGCCCATCGCCGGCTGGATCGTGCCGGAGATGAACTGCGCCTTGAAGCTCGCGTCGTACAGGTCGCCGTTCTCGCGCTCGAAGTCGTCGATCGCCGCCTGCTGGTGGCCGTAGACCTTGACGAGCGTGTGACCGGTGTACATCTCCTCGATGTGGGCGTTCAGCCGACCCGTCGCGGCCCACTGCTGGATGAACTGCGGCTGCGAGCGCTTCGCGATCTGCGCGGTGATGATCACGGACAGCGGGACGGTGACGAGCGCGACGATCGCGAGCAACGGCGAGATCCAGAACATCACGCCGAGGACACCGAACACGGTCAGCACCGACGTGACGAGCTGCGACAGCGTCTGCGTCAGCGTCTGGGAGATGTTGTCGATATCGTTCGTCACGCGCGAGAGGATCTCGCCGCGCTGGTTGCGGTCGAAGTACGACAGCGGGAGCCGCCCGAGCTTCGCCTGCACCTCGGCGCGCAGCCGGTAGACCGTGCGCTGGACGACGATCGCCGTGATGCGGCCCTGGAGCCAGCCGAAGAGGAACGACCCCACGTACACGGCGAGCACCCAGGCGAGCACCGTCGCGAGCGCGGAGAAGTCGATGCCCGCGCCGGGGACGAGGCCCGGCACGCCGGAGACGAGGTCCGCGACCTGGTCCTGCCCCTGGGCGCGCAGCGCCTCCACGGCCTGCGCCTGCGTCACGCCCGCCGGGAGCTGCGAGCCGACGACGCCCGCGAAGATGATGTTCGTCGCGTTGCCCAGGAGCTTCGGGCCGGCGACGGCGAGCGCCACGGACACGACGCCGAGGATCACGACGGCGACGATCGGCACGCGCTCGGGCCGCAGGGACCCGGCGAACCGTCGCAGCGAGCCCTTGAAGTCCAGGGCCTTCTCGGCGGGCATGCCCATGCCGCCCATCGGGCCAGGGCCGCCACCACCGCGAGGGCGGCCCGCGAGGCGGGTCCGCGCGACGTCCTTGGCGGGCGCGTCCGTCGCGGGCGCGTCCGTGGCCGGGGCCTCCTGCTCGCCGCTCATGCTGCCTCCTCCATGGAGAGCTGGGAGTAGACGATCTCCTGGTAGGTCTCGTTCGACTCGAGGAGCTCGGTGTGCGTGCCCCGGCCGACGATGCGGCCGTGGTCGAGCACGAGGATCTGGTCGGCGCCGCGGATCGTCGCGACGCGCTGCGCGACGACGATCACGGTGGAGTGCCGTGTCCGGGGCGCGAGCGCGGCCCGCAGCCGGGCGTCGGTCGCGTAGTCGAGCGCCGAGAACGAGTCGTCGAAGAGGTAGACCGCGGGGTCGCGCACGATCGCCCGGGCGATGGCGAGCCGTTGGCGCTGCCCGCCCGAGAAGTTCGTGCCACCCTGCGCGACGGGCGTGTCGAGACCGGCGTCGAGCGCCTCGACGAAGTCGCGCGCCTGCGCGACCTCGAGCGCGGCCCACACCTCGTCGTCGCTCGCGTCGGGCTTGCCGTAGCGCACGTTGTCGGCGATCGTCCCGGAGAACAGGTACGCCTTCTGCGGGACGAGGCCGAGCAGCGAGCCGAGGTCCGCTCCCGAGAGGTCGCGCACGTCGGTGCCGTCGATCCGCACCGCGCCGGCGGTGACGTCGAAGAGCCGCGGCACGAGGTTGAGGAGCGTCGTCTTGCCCGACCCGGTGGAGCCGATGATCGCGGTCGTCTGCCCGGGCTCCGCCGTGAACGACACGTCGTGCAGGACCGGCTCCTCGGCGCCGGGGTACCCGAACCCCACGCCGTCGAGCTCGACGCGACCCGTGCGGCTGGTCAGCGCGACCGGGTGCTCCGGCTCGACGACGGTGGCCGGGGTGCTCACGACGTCGGTGATGCGCTCCGCGGACACCGCGGCGCGCGGCACCATCATGAACATCATCGTCGACATCATCACGGCCATGAGGATGTACATGAGGTAGGACAGGAACGCCGTGAGAGCCCCCACCTCCATGTTCCCCGCGTCGATCTGCCGGCCGCCGAACCACAGCACGGCGACGCTCGAGGCGTTCATCACGAGCATGACGGTCGGGAACATGAGCGCCATGAGCTTGCCCGCCTTGAGCGAGACGTCGAACAGCGCGTCGTTCGCGACGGCGAACCGCTCCTCCTCGCGACGCTCGCGCACGAACGCGCGGACCACGCGGATGCCCGTGATCTGCTCGCGCAGCACGGCGTTGATCGCGTCGATCTTCTTCTGCATCTGCCGGAAGTACGGGACCATCCGCCAGATGATCAGGCCCACGGCGACGCCGAGCACGGGGACGATGACGAGGAGCAGCGCCGAGAGCTCGACGTTCTCCTGCAGCGCCATGACCACGCCGCCGACGAGCATGATCGGCGCCATGACCATGATCGTCAGCGAGAGCAGCACGAGCATCTGCACCTGCTGCACGTCGTTGGTCGTGCGCGTGATGAGCGACGGCGCGCCGAACTGACCCATCTCCTGCGCCGAGAACCGCTGGACGTTCGTGAAGAGCCTGGCCCGGACGTCGCGGCCGAACGACATCGCGACGCGCGCGCCGAAGTACACCGCGGCCACCGCGCACACGACCTGGCCGAGGCTCACGAGCAGCATCCAGCCGCCCGTGCGCATGATGTACGCCGTGTCGCCCTGCGTCACGCCCTGGTCGATGATGTCCGCGTTGAGGCTCGGGAGGTAGAGCGACGCGAGGGTCGCGACGAGCTGGAGCACGAGGAGGACGGCGATCGGCGTCCGGTACGGACGCAGCTGCGTCCGCAGGAGTCTGACGAGCATGAGGTTCCTGTCCGGGTGGGGGCTTCAGGACGGCGCACGGCGGCGCCAAGAGGTCATCGCAAGGGTCGGGACGGGTTCCGCTGCCGCGTCAGGGAGAGGGGTCGGTGGCGACGTCCGCGCCGATGCCGCCCAGGACCAGGTCGGCGAGCTGCACGGCGTCGAGCCTGTCACCGCCGGACAGGTGCGGCAAGGCGTTTCCGAAGACGAGGGAGAAGACGGCGCGGGCGGCCAGCGCGGGTTCGACGCGCAGCTCGTCGCGGTGCGCCTCGAGCGTGGTCTCGATCGCCCCGACGATCGCGCGGGCGGACCGTTCGCGCACGTCGATCCCCTCGCCGGGCGCTCCGCGCAACCGGCGCACCGCCTCGGCGCGTCGTTCGTCAGCGCCCGGCTCCTGCCGAGCGGCTGCCCCGTCGCGATCGCGCATGACATCGCCGTGCCGGTGGGGGTCGAGCACCTGGTGGGCCGCGGCGAAGATCCGCATGCCGACGCGCTGCGCCTCGACGAGGAACGCGACGATGCTCGTGACGAGGGGTCGTAGGCCGTCATCGTCGGGCAGCAGGCCGATCGCCTCGACGGCCGGCGCAGGGTCGAGCGAGCGCACCACGGCCGCGTGCAGGATCTCGCCCTTGTCCGCGAACGCTCGGAACAGCGTCCCTTCCGCGACGCCTGCGGCGTCCGCGATCTGGCGCGTCGTGACCGCGGCACCGTGCTGGACGAGCAGCGGGATCGTCGCCGCCGCGATGGCGTCCCGGCGATCCTCGCGCGACAGCGGTCGCGCACGCGAGCGCTCCGTGGCGGGCGACACGTCCGCGGGGACGGGGATGGGGATCACGCCTGCGAGCGTAACTGAGTGAGCACTCACTCGCACGCATCTCCGCCGAGGGCGAAATGGCGCAGGCCCCGCACCAGTGCGGTGCGGGGCCTTCCTCAGCGGCTCGGCGGGTACGACGGCGGAGGCTCGTCCGCGGGCGGCTCGCCCGGCTGGGGCGCGTCCTCGACCGGGGGCGGCGCGTACTGCGACGGCCCGCCGAGCGGACGCGGAGCCGCGGTCCCGGGCTCCGTCGGCGGCACGCGGTGCTCGCCCGCACGGCCGGGGTGCTGGCCACGCTCGGACTGCGGGTCGAACGGCAGGCCCGACCGCGTCCCCGCGCTCGTGGCGTCGGCGGTCGCCGCCTCGGCCTGGCGTCGCGCCTCGGCCAGCGCCTCCGCCGGGTCGGTGAGCGACGGCGTCCCGAACCGCACGCGGTCGCGGTCACGCTCGCGGCGTGCCTCCGCTGCCTCCGCGGACTCGGCGTCGCCGGTGTCCGGGGCGCTCGGCACTCCCCCGCCGCTGATGCCCGGCACCCCGCCGAAGCCCTTGGCGATGGACCCGAGCGCTGCCGTGAACTCGGTGGGTACGACCCACAGCTTGCTCGCGGTGCCGTTGGCGATCTGCGGGAGCATCTGCAGGTACTGGTAGGCGAGCAGCTTGGGGTCCGCATCGCCCTCGTGGATCGCGTCGAACACCTGGAGGATCGCGCGCGCCTCGCCCTCAGCCGTGAGGATCTTCGCCTGCGCGTCACCCTCGGCGCGCAGGATCGCCGCCTGCTTCTCACCCTCGGCCGTGAGGATCTGGGACTGCTTGAAACCCTCGGCCGTGAGGATCGCGGCGCGACGGTCACGCTCGGCGCGCATCTGCTGCTCCATCGACCCCTGCACGCTCGCCGGCGGGTCGATCGACTTCAGCTCGACGCGGTTGACGCGGATCCCCCAGCGGCCGGTGGCCTCGTCGAGCACGCCACGGAGCTGGCCGTTGATCTGGTCGCGGCTCGTGAGCGTCTGCTCGAGGTCCATGGACCCGATGACGTTGCGCAGCGTCGTGACGGTGAGCTGCTCGATCGCCGTGATGTAGTTCGCGATCTCGTAGACCGCCGACTTGGGCTCGGTCACCTGGAAGTAGATGACCGTGTCGATGCTCACGACGAGGTTGTCCGACGTGATGACCGGCTGCGGCGGGAACGACACGACCTGCTCGCGCAGGTCGACCGAGGCGCGCACGCGGTCGACGAACGGCACGAGCAGGTGCAACCCCGGCTCGAGCGTGCGCGAGTAGCGACCCAGCCGCTCGACGATGATCGCGACCGCCTGCGGAACGATGCGCACCGCCTTGGCGAGCGCGACGATCACGAAGATCAGGACGAGCGCGAGAACCACGTACGCGAGGATCGTTCCGGGGCTGGGGTCGTTCATCGACTACCTCCTGGTGGTCGGTCGCGCCGCCGCGGCGGCAGTACCTGTCGGTGCGTGCTGAACCGGTCGGTCACGTCCCGGTCGGGTGTTCCGCCGGAAGCGGAGCGACGACGGCGGTCGCGCCGTCGATCCGCACGACCCGGACCTCGGTCCCCCCGGGGATCTCGGGGGCGTCCGCCTCGGTGCGCGCCGTCCAGACCTCCCCGACGAGCTTGACCCGACCTCCGAACTCGCTCACGCGGTCGACCACGAGCGCGGTACGCCCGACGTGCGCCGAGACGTTGGTCTCCGTCAGCGGGACGCGCGAGCGCAGGTGCCGCAGGAGCCACGGGCGCAGCGTGACGAGCAGGATCACGCTCACGACGGCGAACGTCAGGATCTGCAACCACAGCGGCCCACCGGCGGCGTTGACGCCGGCCGCTGCGAGCGCGCCGCCGGCGAACATGATGAGGACCAGATCCAGCGAGATGATCTCGATGAGAGCGAAGAGCAACCCCGCTCCGACCCACCACAGCCAGTCCATCTCGACCCCCGTTCCCACGTGGAGACTTTACACGGACTTTACCGAAGTTCCGCCCGGATTGCACGCCGTCCGAGAGGTCGTCGCGGCGGTCAGGGACGCGCGGCGCGCGCCATCCACCGGCCTCCGCCGTGTGCGACGAGCAGCGGCAGCCCGAACGCGTCGCTGAGATTCTCCGCCGTGAGGACCTCGCCGATCGGCCCGGCGCGGTGCACCTGACCGTCGCGCAGCAGCATGAGGTGCGTGAACCCGGGCGGGATCTCCTCCACATGGTGCGTCACGAGGACGAGGACCGGCGACAGAGGGTCGCCGGCCAGCTCCGCGAGGGCCGCTACGAGCTCCTCGCGACCACCGAGGTCGAGCCCGGCCGCGGGCTCGTCGAGGAGAAGGAGCTCGGGGTCCGTCATGAGGGATCGGGCGATCTGGGTCCGCTTGCGCTCGCCCTCGGAGAGCGTCCCGAACGTGCGCTCGGCGAGATGGGCCATGCCGAACGCGGCGAGCAGGTCGTCGGCGCGCTCGGCGTCGAACTCCTCGTACGCCTCGCGCCAGCGCCCGGTGACGCCGTACGCGGCCGTGAGCACGACGTCGCGCACCGCCTCGTCACCCGGGATCCGCTCGGCCAGCGCGGCCGAGGCGAGGCCGATGCGGGGCCGCAGCTCGAAGACGTCGGTGCGGCCCAGACGCTCGCCGAGCAGCTCCGCCGTCCCGACGGTCGGGTGCATCCGCGCCGACGCGATCTGCAGCAGCGTCGTCTTCCCGGCGCCGTTGCGGCCGAGCACCACCCAGCGCTCGCCCTCGTTCACCTGCCAGTCCACCGCGTCGAGGATGGTCGTGGTGCCCCGCCGGACGGTGACACCCTTCAGGTCGAGAACGGCGCTCATGGTCCCCGACCCTATAGGTTGGCCGTCGTGGTTTCCCATTCGTCCGAGGGCCCGCACGGCGGGCCCGACAGGGGCTCCGCGTCCAGCGCCGGGGTCCTGCCGCGCAGCGCCCTCCTCGCGCTCTGGCTGCGCTCCGCGCCGCGCCTCTCCGACGACGGGCTCGCACGCCTCGTGCGCGCCGTCCAGCGCGACGACGAGCCGCACGTCGTCGCCGGGGCGCTCGGCGACGTCCGGCTCGCCGACCTCGCGGGTGCGTGGGCGGGCGACGTGCGCGAGGTCGTGGCGCTCTCCCCCGCACCGGGTGACGTGACGGGCACCCCTCCTGAGGTCGGTCCGCACGCGACGGACGTCGGCGAGTGCGTCGTCGTCACCACGTCGGCGGGGTCGTGGGCGCTCGTCCCCGAGGTCTCCGAGTTCGGCAGCCACCTCGAGCCCGGCCACCTCGTGACGTGGCACGTGAGCGCGGTCGGCCCGTGGATGCTGCGCGTCCTGGGTGCCGTCGGCTCCCTCGCCGACGCGGAGGGCGACCTGCGCACCGCGCTCCTCGTCGCGACGCGAGCGCTCGACGAGCTCGACGTCGCGAGGTGGCGCGAGGACGCGGCCGACGCCATCGCCGGGCTCCGGTCCGGCGGCGCACCCGGCTGGCAGCTGCCCGACGCCGTCGACGGGCGCGCCGTGCGCGTCCTGACCCAGGCGGTACGCCTGCGCGCGATCGTCGACCTCGCCTCCGACGACGACGGCGGCGCCGTGAACCTCTGGCAGGCCGACCAGCGGTCCACCGCCCTGCGCGAGGTCGAGCGCGCCGCCCGCCGCGCGATCGGCGCCGCGACGTTCTGGACCTCGTCGTCACC